>JAFAFN010000381.1 GCA_023423475.1 Actinomycetes bacterium
CGCGATCCGCTCAAGGTCATCGCGTCGATCAGCGCGCTCGGCGCGAGCCTGCGCGAGATGACCACCGATCACGTCGACCTGCCGGGCATGTCCCAGCAGTACGCGGCCGACATCGCGGAGTGCCTCGACCGGGCGATCGACGCACGGCGTGGGGGTGTGATCCCCGAGGGGCAGGTCATCGACGTGCACTTCGGCGAGTTCCGCAAGGACCCGATCGCCGCGGTCGCGGGGGTCTACGACGCGCTCGGCATCGAGCTGTCCGCCGAGGCCGAGTCGGCCATGCGGGCGTGGCTCGACGCGCACCCCGGTGACCCGGACAACGCGCTCAAGCGCTACACGTTCTCGGCGACCGGACTCGACGAGGGTCCGCTGCGCGAGCGGGTGAGCGCCTACCAGGAGTACTTCGGCGTGCCGTCCGAGACCCTCACCTGACTCCGACCCTCACCTGACTCCGCGACATAGGGGTCCTCGTCGACATCCCTTGTCGATGAGGACCCCACTCCCAGCAGCGCCTCGTGGGAGTCGGGTCCTCAACGACACACCTTGTCGATGAGGACCCCTATGTCCTGGGCGAGGGACTCAGCCGTGCCAGGGGACCGGTGTGTCGGTGGCGATGCCGTAGCGGCGGATCGCGTCGTCGAGCACGTCGGGTGCGAGCACACCGTCGGCGACGAGTGCGCTGAGCACGGCGAGCACGATGTGGGGTGCGTCGGTCTCGAAGTAGCGGCGCAGCGCCTCTCGTGTGTCGGAGCGGCCGAAGCCGTCGGTGCCGAGGGAGCTCCAGGTGCGCGGCACCCATCGCGAGATCTGATCGGGCACGGAGCGCATGTGGTCGGTCACTGCGATGATCGGCCCGGAGGTGCCGGCGAGCTGCTCGGTGACGAACGGCGTGCGGGCGGGCTCGGTGGGGTGCAGGCGGTTCCAGCGCTCGACCTCGATCGCGTCGGCTCGGAGCTGCTGGTAGCTGGTGGCGGACCATAGCTCGGCGCCGATGCCGTAGTGCTCGGCGAGCTCGGCCTGGGCGGTGCCGGCCTGTCCGTAGCTGCTGCCCGAGAACAGGATCGTCGCGGCGATCGAGGTGCCCTCCGGTGCGGTCGCGTAGCGGTAGAGACCGCGGACGACGCCGTCGCGCACACCGTCGGGCAGCGCGGGCATCGGGTAGTTCTCGTTGTAGAGGGTCAGGTAGTAGATGAGATCCTCGCCCCGGCTCGCGTCGCCGTCGGGGTACATGCGGTGCAGGCCGTCGTCGATGATGACGGCGGTCTCGTAGGCGAAGGCCGGGTCGTAGCTGCGACAGACCGGCACGGTGGAGGCGAGCAGCAGGCTGTGGCCGTCCTGGTGTTGGAGGCCTTCGCCCTCGAGGGTGGTGCGACCCGCGGTCGCGCCCATGAGGAACCCGCGGGCGCGGGCATCGGCGGCGGCCCAGATGAGGTCACCGACGCGCTGGAAGCCGAACATCGAATAGAAGGTGAAGAACGGGACCATCGGGACACCCCGGTTGGCGTAGCTGGTCGCTGCCGCGGTCCACGACGAGAGTCCGCCGGCCTCGCTGATGCCTTCCTCGAGGATCTGCCCGTCGGCCGACTCCTTGTACGACAGCAGCAAGTCGTGGTCGACGGGCTCGTACTTCTGGCCCTGTGAGGCGTAGATGCCGAGCTCCTTGAACAGCGAGTCCATGCCGAAGGTGCGTGCCTCGTCGGGGATGATCGGCACGATGCGCGCACCGATGCGCTCGTCACGGCACAGCGAGCGCAGCAGCCGGGTGAACGCGGTGGTCGTCGAGGCGGCCTGGCTGCCGGACCCGGCGGTGACCTCGTCGAAGACGGATGGTTCGGGCAGTTGGATCGGTCGGCGGGTGACGACGTGTCGTGAGGGGAGCGGTCCGTCGAGCGCACGACGTCGACCGAGCAGGTACTCGGTCACCGGGGAGTCCTCGGGCGGACGGACGTACGGCGGGATGTCGCCGTCGAAGGCCGAGTCGGGCAGCACCTCGGTCAGGTGCAGGCGGTCGCGCAGCTCCATGAGCTGTGCGGCGGTCATCTTCTTGATCTGATGCGTCGAGTTGCGGCCCTCGAACCCGGAGCCGAGCGTCCAGCCCTTGACGGTCTTGGCCAGGATCACCGTCGGCACACCCTTGGTCTCGACCGCGGCCTGATAGGCGGCGTAGAGCTTCTGGTAGTCGTGCCCGCCGCGGGGCAGGTTCTGCAGGTCGGTGTCGGAGAGGTGCTCGACCATCGCCCGCAGCCGCGGGTCGGGGCCGAAGAACTCCTGGCGGATGTACGAGCCGTCCTCGATCGCGTAGCGCTGGAACTCGCCGTCCAAGGTCGTGTTCATCTTGTTCAACAGCACGCCGTCGACGTCACGGGCCAGCAACTCGTCCCAGCCCGAGCCCCACACGACCTTGATGACGTTCCAACCCGAGCCGCGGAAGATCGCCTCGAGCTCCTGGATGATCTTGCCGTTGCCGCGCACCGGACCGTCCAGGCGCTGCAGGTTGCAGTTGATCACCCAGGTCAGGTTGTCGAGCTGCTCACGCGCCGCGAGCGAGATCGCGCCGAGCGACTCGGGCTCGTCCATCTCGCCGTCGCCGCAGAACACCCACACCTTCCGGTTCGACGTGTCGGCGATGCCGCGCGCGTGCAGGTACTTGAGGAAGCGCGCCTGGTAGATCGCCATGATCGGACCGAGGCCCATCGACACCGTCGGGAACTGCCAGTAGGCGGGGAAGACACGCGGGTGCGGGTAGGAGGGGATGCCGTTCGGGGCGGCCGACTTCTCCTGGCGGAAGCCGTCGAGCTGGTCCTGGCTGAGGCGGCCCTCGAGGAAGGAACGGGCGTAGATGCCGGGCGAGGCGTGACCCTGGATGAAGACCTGGTCTCCACCGTTCGGGTCGTCGAGTCCCTTGAAGAAGTGGTTGAAGCCGACTTCGTAGAGCGATGCCGA
>JAFAFN010000407.1 GCA_023423475.1 Actinomycetes bacterium
AGGTACCCGTCGACGGTGGCCTGTGCACGTTCGAGACTCTCGAGGATGTCGACGATGCGATCGGTCTGCGCGTCGTCGACCGTGAGTGCCAGTTCGTGGGAGGTTCTGCTGACTGCGTCGTGTCGGCGTGTCAGGTCGTTGTCCATGCAGACGGCGCTCCTTGGTAGAGTGACTGACGGTCGCTTTTTTGACGCAGGGTCAAATTATGGGGCCGTGCTGTGGTAGAGCAACCCCCACCCAACCGAGGCCCATGACTGCTTCCGCTGAAACCGATGTCGAACGCCCGAGCGATCGGCGTCGACGAGCGAAGCTGAAGTCCATCGTCGACGCGGCGTCGCTTCTGTTCGCACGCGATGGCTACGAGGAGACGAGCCTCGCTGACGTCGCCACGGCGGTGGACCTGACCCCGAAGGCCATCTACTACTACTTCGACTCCAAACGAGCGCTGCTCGACTCGGTCATCGGTCAGGGATTCCACTACTTCGACCCGGACGCGCTCGCCGCGACCCGGCCGAAGTGGGTCGGACTCCCGCTCGAGCAGGCGCTGCTCGAGAGCTCGATCGAGGCCGCGGCTGACCTGGCCGGTCACGGCGACCTGTTGCGAGTGTCCTTCTCCGAGTCGTTCCGGGGCAACGAGGACACGAGCGCCCGCCACGAGGCGTACATGACGGATTGGGTCGATCATGTCGTCCTCGTCATCCGAGACGCGAAGTGGCCGACGAAGCTCACCGACAAGCGCGCTCGTCCCCTTGCGGTGCAGACCGTCGATGCGTTGTTCGGTGTCTGCGTGGACGGAGTGCTGCGCCGCCGCCCAGAGCTGGTCAACGACGAGGGCGTCGTCGACCCCGACCGTTCCTTCTTCGAGGCGCTCACCCGGAGCTTGGTGCGGGGCACGCTCGGCTAGGCCAGTCCGACGTCTGCGAGGTCGCGGTCGCAGGTGTCGAGCGTGGTCCTGACCAGCAGGTCGGCGAGGCGCAGGCAGTCACGCACGTTCACCACGTTGAGCCCCAGTCCGTCCGGACCGAGCCAGCTGTCCTCACCCACCCGCAGCGGCATTCCGACCCGTACGGTCGGAATGCCCCAGGTACGTAGCGTGCACGTGTCAGATGCACCGCTGGTGCGGTGGATGTGCTCGTGCGGACGCCCTTCGATCGACTCCCACGCACGTCGGCTGGACTCGATGATCCACGATGATTCGGCGGTCGAGCTGGGCGGAACGCACGCGAGCGTCTCCACGCTCCAGCTGCCCGGCTCGGCGTCGCCGAGGAGCTCCGCGACGCGTTGTTCCACGAGACGGCTCACGTCGATCGGGCGGCGACGCGGGCTGACCCTGACGTCGAGGTACAGGTCGCACACCTCACCGACGAACGCGGACTTCTCCGGGGCGCCTGCGCGGATCGCTGCGACGACGCCCTGGGGTGCCACGAGGCCGTCGGTCTCGGCTTCGGCGTAGTCGATGAACCAGTTGTCGAGCTCGGCGGCGAGTGCACCACCACGTACGATCGGGTTGTCGTACGGCGCCTTGTGGCGGAACCCGACGTACGCCTGGCGACCGGTGAGCCGCACGCGGAGCCAGACGAGGCCCACCTCTTCGTGCGCTGCGGTCCAGCCGGGCTTGCACGACATGGCGAAGTCCGCGGTGAGGCCTTGTTGCAGTTGGCGGAGCAGCCCGGTGCCGAGCCCGAGTTCCGACGCTTCGTGACCGAGCGTCGGCATCGCTCCGCCGGACAGCGCCGCCCGGACCGTGCCTCGCAGCTCGACTCCCGAGCGCTTGAGTGCGACCAGCGCGGCGAGGGCAGCGAGCGCGAAACCCTTCGGGTTCTCTGCACCGACACCGGCGACCTCGTCGCCGCGGACCTTCACCTCTCGCCATCCGGCGTGGTCCTCGGCGCTACCGAACCACGGGATGTCGTGTGCCAGGTCACCTGACTCGGAGGTGTCGAGCGGGGCGTAGTAGAGCATCGTGGGCGCGTGGAGCGGATCGCTCCCCGTGAGCTCGACCGTGAGGCTGCCGGACGCACCCGGGCCACGATCGAGTTTGGTGGCGAGCCCTTGCTCGCGGCACCACGAGTCAAGCTCGGCGGCGAGCTCGAACTCGTGGCCGGTACCCGAGTGGATCTCCGTCATCCGGACGAGCAGGTCCCGGGCCTCGTCCACCGGGACCAAGCCCGCGACGTCCTCGATCGGGTTCACGTCCCGGCGTCCGGTGACTCGGGGCGGTATCGAGCCCAGGCTCGATCGGCCGTCTGGACCTCACCACCGCGCTTGCTGGCGAGCTTGCGCCAGTTGGTGATGACGACGTCAGGCCCGAAGAGGCGTTCCTCGCGCCAGCCGTTGCCCTGGTCGTAGAACTCGCGCATGGCGTTGCGGGCGAAGACATCGTCCTGGTTGAACTCGGCCGGGATGTAGTCCGCCCACTTCTCTGCGGTCTCGGCGAAGAACGCCTCGCGTTCTTCGTCGCTGTCGACCAGCGCTGCCCAGGTGATGATGTAGCGGTGGTGGGTGGCGTCAACCGGCACGTACCACTCGAGGTGGACGATGCCTGGGGCCGGCATGGGATCGACCCAGAGGCCGCACGGCATCCACATGCTGACCTCGGGGCTCATCCCCTCGAGCACGCCCTCCTGACCAGGGAGGAATCGGGCCATGACGTTGACGTCCGGAGCGGCGAGCGCTTCCCAGATCGCGGTGCCGCCACCTCGGGCGAGCACCACACCTTGGGGAGCGTCTTCCTCGTCGATGACCTGCATGCCCTGGCGGCGGGTCACCCCGGCGTCGCCGAGCACGACGGGCACCTTGTAGTCCGTCACCCAGGCCGAGTTCCGGTGGATGTACGCGTGGGCGGGATCGAACCCGTTCTCCGCGGCGGTGCGCCAATTGCACTCGACGACCTTCGACCAGCCGTTCGGGTAGACGGCGAGCCGGTCGTCGAGCAGGCCGGGCTGCACGTCGTTGGCGAGCGGGGTCGGTTCACCGTCACCGATGTACACCCAGACCAGCCCGGCGCGTTCTTCGACGGCGTAGGTCTTGAGC
>JAFAFN010000452.1 GCA_023423475.1 Actinomycetes bacterium
CTCTCGGACCCGCGTCGCGTTGCGGGCGGCCGCGCCGGGGGGACCGCCCTCGGACTCGAGCGGGCCGTCTCGGTCGCGCTGCCCGAGTGGTCGCCCGACGGACACCTCTGGTGGTGCGACGACCGCACCGACTGGTGGCACCTGCTGCGCTCACCACGACCGGGCCTGCCCGACGCCGGCGAGGGCGACTCGGCCGAGCCGCTCGTGCCCGACGCCCGTGAAGAGGTCGGCGAGCCCCGCTGGGTCGCCGGCGGCAGCCGCTACGGGTTCACCGATGCCGGCCGTGTCGTCTACGCGGCGAGCGCTGCCGGCATCGACTCGCTGCACGTGCTCGACCCGACCACCGGCTCGGTCGAGCCCTTCGGCCCCGGCGGGTTCACCTCGGTCGAGCTGCTCGTCGTCGCGGATTCGACGGTCGGACTGGTCGCCGGCTCGCCGGATCGCCCGACCTCGGTCTGGATGCTCGATGCCGAGGACGGCTCGGCGCTCGACCTGCGGTCACCGGACCGGCCGCTCGACCCCGAGTGGATCTCTCGGCCCGAGCCCGTGACGTTCCCGACGGGCAACGGCGCCGGATCCGAACGCGACGGGTCCGAGCGAGACGGCGCCGTGGCCCACGCGCTGTTCTACCCGCCGACGAGCGGCGACCACGTCGGACCGTCGGGCGAGGCTCCGCCGCTCGTGGTCCGCATCCACGGCGGACCGACTGCATCGGCCCGACCCGAGCTGGCGCCGGGGGTCCAGTTCTGGACCACCAGGGGCTTCGCCGTGGCGGACGTCAACTACCGGGGTTCCACCGGGTACGGACGCCGCTATCGGGACCAGCTGCAGGGTCGTTGGGGCGCTGCGGACGTCGAGGACTGCGTGGCGGCCGCCGCCCACCTGGGCGCGACCGGTCGGGTCGATCCCGAGCGCTGCGTGATCCGCGGTGGGTCATCCGGCGGGTTCACCGCGCTGGCGGTGCTGTGCTTCCAGGCACAGATGGGAGCGCCCGGAGCCTTCGCCGCGGCGTGCAGCCTGTATGGCGTGACCGACCTCGCCGCGCTGGCCACCGACACCCACAAGTTCGAGTCGCGCTACCTCGACGGCCTGGTCGGCGTCCTGCCCGACGACGCCGAGGTCTACCGGTCCCGCTCGCCGCTGTTCCACGCCGATCGGCTCGACCGTCCGGTCCTGCTGCTGCAGGGCGCCGAGGACCGTGTCGTGCCGCCGTCGCAGGCCGAGGTGCTCGTCGAGGCACTCGTCGCCAACGAGGTGCCGCACGCCTACGTCCTGTTCCAGGGCGAGGGCCACGGCTTCCACCACGCCGCGACCGTCGAGCGAGCGCTCGAGACCGAGCTCGGGTTCTACGGCGCCGTGCTCGGCTTCACGCCGGCCGATCCCGGCGCGACGTTCGACTTCCAGTAGCCCCGCACGACCGTCAGCGACCGCGGCGCCGTCGGCCGGTCGACCATCTTGCGGATCCGCTGCATCGCGGCGGCCTCGCCGGCGGCCCACAGGAGCGTCGAGTCGGTGATGGCCACGTCACCCAAGCGTCGGACCATCGAGTCACCCGGCGCGGCGACGTCGGCCTCGACGAGCTCGAACGACACGCCGGGGTGCCGGGGGAGCAGGCCCTCGAGCACGGTCGATGGCGTGGGCGCCACCGCCTCGACGACGACACGGACCGAGCAGCCCGGCGCGATCGCGTCGACCAGCGTCGCGATCGCCGGCACCGCGCACTCGTCGCCGATGAGCACCCAGTCCTCGATCGACGGGTCGGGCACGAGACCACGACCGGGGCCCGAGAGCGCGACCTCGTCGCCCGGCGCGCTCCCGTCGAGCCAGGCGGACAGGGGGCTGGCACCGTGGCGGAGCACCGCGACGCGGAGCACGCCGCGTTCGGCGTCGAGCTGCCACGGCGTGAGCGTGCGGATCGTCGGTCGAGCGCCCCGGGCGTCGAGGAACTCGTTGCCGTTCCACTCGGGCAGCTCGAGCTGGCCGCCGGGCTCCGAGGGGAGCAGCAGCCGCACGCTCGAGGCGGGCTCGAACGACGAGAGCCAGGAGATGTCGTCGAAGGACAGGTCGACGGCCACCAGGCGACCCCCGAGGCGCTGGCTGCCCTCGAACGTCGCTCGACGGAAGCTCGGGGGTGGTCGTCGGGTCCGAACCGGTTCCACCGGCGCAGCATACGACCGAGGTGCACCCGGCTCGTCCGCCATCGGGCTACTTGACGACGACCTTCAACAGCGGCGCGCTGGCACCGTCGCCGACGATCCAGAGGCTCCCGTCGGGGCCTTGGACCACCGAGCGGATGCGTCGTTCCCCGACGAAGTGGTGCTCGACGACGCGACCGCTGCCGGCCGTCCCGCCACGCACGTCGATCAGGGTGAGGCGCTGCTGCTTCAGCATGCCGACCGCGAGCAGGCCCTCCCGGTCGCCCCACTGGGCACCGGTGAGGAACGTCGCGCCGGAGGGGGCCACCGTGGGGCATCCGCTCGACCAGACCGCCCGGGTCGCGCCCGCTCGCGTCATCGGGAGGGACTCGTCGTAGCCGCCGGTCGGGCCGACGGGGTTCCACCCGTAGTCGGCCCCGGACACCAGGCGGTTGATCTCGTCGTCGCAGCCGGTGCCGTGCTCGACGGCGTAGACGCCGCCACCCGGACGGAACGCCAGGCCCTGGGGGTTGCGATGGCCGCGTGAGAACACCAGGGGGTTCCATCCGGCGCCCGGCGTGGTGACCCCCGGGTTGCTGTGCCAGGGCGCACCCGCCGCGGTGACCCGCAGGATCTTGCCCGCCAGGTTCGCCCGATCGGCCGGTGCGGCCGCGATCGTGGCGTCGCCGGTGGTGATCCACAGATCGCCCATCGAGCCGAACGCGAGTCGGCACCCTTGGTGGCGATTGCCCGGCCCTGCTGGGATCCCGGTGACGATCGGGGTCGCCCCGCTCAGGCCGCTGGTGCCGGCGCCCACGGTGAAGCGCACGACACGCACGTCGGAGGCGGCGGTGTGGCACACGTAGATCCGACGGTTCGTCGCGTAGCCGGGGTCGACCGCCAGCCCCATGAGCCCGCCCTCGCCGATCGAGACGACACCGGGCACCGTGCCGACGACCCGTCGCACGCCGTCGTCCATGGTGACCACCCGGCCGCCCTTCTCGGTCAGCAGCGGCGTGCCGTCGGGCGCGAAGCGCAGCTCCCAGGGGCGATCGAACCCGTCGATCCGCTCGACGACGCGCAACGTGGGCCCGGCCGCTGGCGGCGGGCTCGGGGTCTCGCACGCCGTCAGCATCAGGGCGCAGCACCCCAGTGCGAGGGCGGCGAGTCGGCGAGCGGAGCGCCCTGGCGTCCGCACGACTGCAGATGAACGGGAGGTGTGCATGGCGTTGCCCCAGACGGTACGTCACACGGCGTGTCGGATGACCTCGACGAACTACCCGGAAACGGGGCGAAACCAACCGGATCGGGCTGGCCGGTCCCGGAGTTGCTCGGGCAGGATGGGGCGATGCGAGTCCTGGTCACCGAGAAGATCGCCGATGGAGGCCTGCAGCGTCTGCGCGACGCCGGCCATGAGGTCGATGTGCAGGAGGGCCTCTCCCCGGAGGAGCTGCTCGGCGCCATCGTCGGCGCACACGCGCTGATCATCCGTTCCGCCACGCAGGTCACCGCCGAGGTGCTCGCGGCGGGCACCGACCTGATCGCCGTCGGTCGTGCCGGCATCGGTCTCGACAACGTCGACGTCGCCGCCGCCACCGAGCGCGGCGTCATGGTCGTCAACGCACCGCAGTCCAACACGCTCTCGGCCGCCGAGCACACCATGGCGTTGCTGCTGGCCCAGGCCCGCAACGTGCCCCAGGCCAGCGCTGCGCTCAAGGAAGGTCGCTGGGAGCGCTCCAAGTGGACCGGCGTCGAGCTGTCCGACAAGACCCTCGGCATCATCGGCCTCGGTCGGATCGGCAAGCTGGTCGCCCAGCGGGCCCTCGCCTTCGGCATGAAGCTCGTGGCCTACGACCCCTTCGTGTCCGAGGACCGTGCCCGTCAGCTGAGCGTCGAGCTGCTGTCGCTCGACGACCTCATCGCACGTTCCGACTTCATCACGCTGCACCTGGCCAAGACGCCCGAGACCGCCGGCCTGATCGGCGAGGAGCTGCTCCGCAAGGCCAAGCCGTCGCTGCGGGTCATCAACGTCGCCCGTGGCGGCATCATCGACGAGCAGGCCCTCGCCGACGCGATCGCCGAGGGTCGCGTCGCCGGTGCCGGCATCGACGTCTTCGCGACCGAGCCCTGCACCGACTCGCCGCTGTTCGCTCTCGACAGCGTCGTGGTCACCCCGCACCTCGGTGCGTCGACCGCCGAGGCCCAGGACAAGGCCGGCGACACGATCGCCGACATGGTCGAGCTCGCCCTCGCCGGTGATTTCGTGCCCTACGCGGTCAACATCTCCGCCGCCGAGGCGTCCGAGACCGTGCGCCCGTACCTCGGCCTCGCCGAGCAGGTCGGTCGCATCTTCGGTGGCCTGTGCGCCTCGGGTCCCGAGAGCCTCGAGATCGAGTACCAGGGCCAGATCGCCGAGTACGACACGCGCATCCTGACGCTGTCGCTGCTCAAGGGCTTCTTCTCGGCGACCTCGAGCGAGCCGGTGTCCTACGTCAACGCACCCCAGATCGCCGAGGAGCGCGGTCTCGAGGTCCGTCCGACGTCGACCACGACCGCTCGTGACTACGTGAACCTGATCACGGTGCGCGGCGGCGACCACAGCGTCGCCGGCACGTTGGTGGGCCTGAAGGCCACGCCGAGCCTGGTGATGATCGACGACCACACCATCGACGTGCCGCCGGCGGAGCACCTGCTCGTCGTGCGCAACGCGGACCAGCCGGGCATGATCGGCAAGGTCGGCTCGCTCGTCGGCGAGGCCGGGGTCAACATCGACGACATGGCGGTCGGCTCGTCACCCGAGGGCGCCAAGGCGCTCATGGTGCTCGCCACCGACCGTGCCGTGCCGGACTCGGCGGTCGAGGCGCTGCGCGCCACCGACGGTGTCGTGTCCGTCGACTCGATCGGCTGACCGACCCCGCTGCCGACGCCCGGCGACCCCTCCCTCCAGAGGTCACCGGGCGCCGCAGGATCATCAGAGGCTGATCAGATCGACAGAGGTCGGCGCCGCGGCGTCGGAACGGCCCAGCGCGCCGTAGGACAGCGTCCACAGGTCGTCGCCGAGCACGATGGATCGCATCGGAGCGAGCGCTCCGAACCCGGTGCCATGGCTGATGCGGGCGACCTCGGAGAGCTCTCCGTCGGACACCCGGAGCACCATCGCGGAGTTGGCGGTGGAGCAGTCGCCGGCGGGTCCGCAGCTGGCACTCAGCGGGAAGATCGCCTGGGAGTGCTCGGCGTCCCACGTGAACGCCTTGTGGTCCGAGCTGACCTCGGACCAGGCGTTCGGCAGCACGAGCTGGTCGACCTCGACCATCGCCGCGGGGTCCGACACGTCGAACAACGAAGCCTTGAAACCCTGGTCCAGGCCCGTCGTCGGGTCGGCGTCGCGGCCGATGCCCAGCAGGAGCCCGTCACCGACGGGATGCAGGTACTCCGAGAAGCCGGGGATCTTGAGCTCGCCGAGTGACCGGGGAGCACGCGGGTCGGAGAGGTCGAGCGCGTAGAGCGGGTCGGTCTGGCGGAAGGTCACGACGTAGCCGGTGTCGCCCATGAACCGGACCGACTGGACCTCTTCCCCGACGCCGAGGCCGTCGAGGTGACCGATCTCATCGAGGGTGTCGCCCTCGGTGT
>JAFAFN010000469.1 GCA_023423475.1 Actinomycetes bacterium
AGGTGGAAGCGCAGCGACTCGGTGATCTGCTTGCCGATCTTCATCACCGGGTTCAGGGCCGTCATCGGGTCCTGGAAGATCATCGCGATGTCGTTGCCCCAGAGCTGGCGCAGCTCGGCGTCGGACAGCGAGGTCATGTCGCGGCCCTCGAACTCGACGGCGCCGGAGCGGACCGCGTTCGCTGGCAGCAGGCCCATGATCGAGCGGGACAGCACCGACTTGCCCGAGCCCGACTCGCCCACGATGCCGAGGGTCTTGCCACGCTCGAGCTCGAACGAGACGCCGTTGACGGCGTTCACCATGCCGCGAGGGCTCGAGAACTGGGTCCGGACGTCCAAGACCCGCAGCAGGGGGCCGCTGCCGGGGATGCCGCTGGGCACGGGAGCTTCGGTCGCGGCCGGGGGAGCAGATGCTGGGCTCACAGGACCGACCCCCGGACGTCGAAGCGCTGGCTGATCACGTCGCCGAGGTAGTTCAACGCCAGCACGGTCAGGAAGAGCACGATCGAGGTGAACACCACGATGTGGGGGGCGTTGCGCATCTGGCCACGCCCCTCGGCGATGATGTTGCCCCACGAGGGTGTGGGGAGCTGGACGCCGACACCGAAGAGGCTCAGGCCACCCTCGGCGACGATCGCGATGCCCACGCCCAAGAGGGCGATCGACAGCATCGCCGGGATCACGTTCGGCAGGACCTCACGCATCATGATCCGCCAGTTCTTGGCGCCCATCGCCCGGGCGGCAAGCACGAACTCGCGCTCGGACCAGGCGAGCGTGTTGGCCCTGGTGATGCGTCCCAGCAGGGGGATGGACACGATGCCGAGTCCGATGACGACCACGATGAGGCGTCGGGACTGGGTCACCGTGTCGCCCGAGGCCAGCACGGTGACCAGCGAGAGGGCGAGGATGAACTGCGGGATCGCCAGCAGGATGTTCATCAGCGGGGTGATGACCGCGTCGACCTTGCCGCGGAAGAAACCGGTGACCAGGCCGAGCAGGCCGCCGAGCAACAGGCCGAAGCCGACGGCACCGAAGCCGACGATGAAGGACGAGCGAGCGCCCCAGATGATGCGCGAAAGCATGTCGCGGCCGATGGCGTCACCACCGAGGATGTGCCCCCCGGTGGGACCCTCTCTGGCGATCTCGGCGAAGCTCTCGGTGGGCGAGGGGATCGGCAGGATCGGGGCGAAGATCGCGAGCAGCACGAGCCCCCCGAGCCACGTGATCGACAGCCATGCGCCGATGCCGAGCTTCTTGCGGCGGGTGCCGGATGGCGCATCGATCTCGATCGCCTCGATCAGGCCGAGGTCGGTCGGATCCATGTGCGTGACCGAGGTGTCGCGGTCACCCTGGGGCTGGAAGCCCCGGTCGTCGGGCTCAGGAGTTCTTGGCATGACGGATCCTGGGATCGAGCACCGAGTACAGGATGTCCACGGCGAAGTTGACCAACACGTACAGCACGGCGATCACCGCGACCATCGACTGGAAGGCGACCAGCTGCAGGCGGGCGATCGCCTCGAACAGCATGAGACCCATGCCCGGCAGCGAGAAGACGACCTCGACGATGAGCGCTCCACCGATGAGCGTGCCGATGTTGAGACCGGCGACGGTGAGCAGCGTCAGCGACGACGGCCGGAGTGCGTGCTTGAAGAGGATGCGACGGGACTTCAGGCCCTTCGCCTTCGCCATCAGGATGAAGTCCTGCTGCAGCGTGGCGATCATGTCGGAACGCAGCAGTCGCATGTAGACGGCGATCTGGCCGACCGCGAGGGTGATCGTCGGCAGGATCATGTACTGCACGTGCTCGACGAACGATTCGCTCGGCGAGGCGTACCCGCTCGGTTTGAACCATCCGAGCTCGACGGCGAGGTAGTACTGCAACACGAAGCCGAGCGCGAAGTTCGGTATCGCCAACATCGCGAAGGCCGACATGTTCGACATCCGGTCGAAGAAGGTGCCCTTGCGATAGGCCGTGAGCACACCGAGCGGGATGGCGATGATCAGGGCGAGGACCTGTGCGTAGAGCATCAGGAGCAGCGAGACACCGAGTGAGTCCCACAGGCGATCCGCCACCGGCCGAACCGAACCGACGGTGTAGTAGTTGCCCATGTCGCCCGTGACGAAGTCGCCGAGCCAGTTGCCGTAGCGAACGATGAAGGGGTCGTCGAGGTTCAGCTCGACCCGCAGGTCGGCACGCTGCTCGTCGCTGGCGAGTGGTGCGAGCGTGCTGACCGGGTCACCGGGGAGCAGCTCGAGCAGCAACGCCGAGAAGAGCGTCACCAGGAGCACGGTGACCAGCAGCTGCCCCAGTTTCTTGATGAAGACCATGGTGTCCGTTCCGGTGGGTCGATCGGAGGTCGTCGGCGAGGTCCGGCCCGGTGGGCGCCGACGGAAGTAGAGGAGTCGGTGGGGAAGGTGACGGGGGCCGGACGCCGCGAGCGCGGCGACCGACCCCCATCGGGCCGTGTGGCCCTACTGCTTGACCCAGATGCCCGAGACCGGGTGTCCGGTCGCGAGTCCGGGGAACGGCTTGCCGCCACCGTCCGGGAGGTCCGGACCGAGCTCGCCGTAGACGTCGGAGGCCATGCCGATGTCCCACATGGTCCACTGGAGCCAGAGGCTGTAGCCCTCGGAGGCGAAGCGCTTGTTGACGTCCTCGTAGATCTTGGTGCGCTCGGCCTTGTCGGAGGTCACTCGTCCCTCTTCCATGAGGCCGGTGAGGGTGTCGTCCTGGAAACGGCCGAAGTTCACCGGCGAGCCGTTGGTCCACCAGTTGAACTGGGTGTCGGGATCGCCGCCCGGGTAGTTGCGGAACACCATCACCTGGAAGGTGCCGGCGATCGCGTTGTCGATCAGCTCCGACTGCGACATGTCACGGATGGTGACCTTGATGCCGGCCTTCTGCGCCATCTCCTGGACGAGCTGCGCCGATGCCCTGGTCGCCTCGTCGTTGGTCGACAGCAGCGTGAACTCGAGGTCCTTGCCGGTCTCCTCCTTGTAGGCGGCGAGGTACTCCTTCGCCTTCTCGATGTTGGAGGTCTCGTAGCCGGTGTCCTCGAGGTAGCCCATGTTGCCGGGGCCGAAGGGGCCGTTGGCGTTGGTCAGGATGTCGAGGTTGCGGACCTTGTTGAAGGTCGCCATGTCGATGCCGTTGATGGCGGCGAGACGGGCGTTCTTGTTGTTGAACGGCTCGACCGAGGTGTTGAACTGACCGAAGGAGACCTCCGGGAACTTCTCGGACTCGTACGAGCGGATCGCCCCTGCCTCGGTCTCCTGACGGAGCTGGTCGATGCTCTCGCCAGCGGAGGCGTGCATCATCTGGAGCTCACCGGAGAGCAGACCGTTGATCCGCGACGACGGATCGACGCGGGGCTGGAACTCGAGTGCGTCGAGGTACGGCAGCTGCACGCCATCGGCGTCCTTCTGCCAGTAGTCGGCGTTCTTCTCGGTCTTCAGGCTCTCGTTCTGGTTCCACTCCACGAACTTGAACGGGCCGGTGCCGATGAGGTTCCGGTCACAGGTGTCCGCGTCGTCGAGCTGGGCCTGGGCCGAGATGCCGATGCGACCGGAGCCGTAGAGCGCGGCCGGCAGGGCCGGCCACGGCGTCTTGGTCGTGATCGTGACCGTGAGGTCGTCCTTGACCGTGACCGTGTCGATGTTCGAGAAGACGAACACGAACAGCAGCGGGCTCCGGGCCGGGTACTGGCCGCGGAAGGCGTCGAGGTTGTTCTTGACGACCTCGGCGGTCAGGTCGGTGCCGTCGTGGAACTTGACGCCCTCACGCAGCTTGATGTCCCAGGAGTCGAACGTCGCGTTCGGGGTGACGGACTCGGCCAGGAAGGGGACGTACTCGCCCTCTTCGTTCGGCGCGGTCAGCGTGTCGTACACCGCACGGGCGACCTGGATGCCCGAGATGGCGAGCTGCGCCTCGGGCAGGCACCAGCCCTCGTCGTTCTCGGCCTCGAGCCCGTAGACGACCGTGCCGCCGGGCGTGGGCGTGCCGGCGTCCTCGCCGTTGTCGCCGCCACCGCCGCCACCTTCGCTGCCGCCGCCGCCACACGCCGCAGCGAGCAGGGATGCCGACAGCACCGCTCCCACGGCGAGCGATCGACGTCGCCGCACTCCGTGTCTCGTCGTACTGGTCGAAGACCGCACCTGGAACCCCCTGATTGGTGTTGAGAACGTCGCCCGACGCCGCCGTGGTGCGGCGAGCGATCGGCACGGTGTCCGATCGGCGTCGCACGCTCGCGATGAGGCCACAGCTGTGTGACCACCATCACAAGTGGGCGCACTCTAGTCCCGCGCGACACCCTGTCAACGCACCCTCGAACGTCGTTCACACTGACGAACGGTCACCTTGCGGATGCTCCACGCGGTGGCTACCCGCCGTAGGGACCCGACACCCAGACGCCGCGCCGCTCGAGCACCTCTCGGAGCACCGACGGGCGATCGGTCATGATGCCGTCGACGCCCAGGTCGAGCAGTCGGTCCATCTCGGCGGGTTCGTCGATCGTCCAGACGTGGACCTGGGCACCAAGGGAGTGCACGAGGGCGACGAAGGCCGGGGTCACGACCTCGACGCGTGCGTGACGGACCGGCACCTGCACACATCCGAAGGGAACGTCCGCCCGGCGGGCTCCACGCTCCCCGAGACGGGCACGCCCGATCAGCGCGGTGATCTCCCGGGGACTCGCCGCCGTGCAGACCCCGGGTCCGAGCAAGGAGCGCGCCCGACGCAGCCGATCCGACGAGAACGACGCGATGCAGACCCGATCGGCAGCGCCATGGCGCTGGATGGCCCGCACCAGCGGGATCACCGAGTGCTCGCTCTTCATGTCGACGTTGAACCGCGCCGTCGGGAACTCCTCGAGCAGCTCCTCGAAGCGCGGAATCGACTCCGTGCCACCGATCTTCGCGGTGGACACCTCGGACCACGGCAGCCGCGCCACCTCGCCGTGACCGTCGGTGACCCGGTCGAGGCGGTCGTCGTGGAAGGCCACCAGCACCCCGTCCGAGGTCACGTGCACATCGGTCTCGAGGTAGCGGAACCCGAGCTCGACCGCCGCACGGAACGCCGCCACCGTGTTCTCCGGCGCCGTCTCGTCCCCGCCGCGGTGGGCGATGGCGAGGGGCCGGGGGTGGTCGAGGAACGGATGCCGCGCGGCGGTGTCGTCGGTCACCGCCGGAGGCTACTCGTGACGGCCACGATGCGGCCGGGCCACCGGGCGCGACGGAACGGACTTCGCTGGCCCACGGAGACGGTGGGAGAGTGCAGCGGTGACCGGCCTGACCACGCCCCGCGGGGGCGACGGCATCGACGAGCGCAGCACGGCCGGCCTCGGCACCATCGCGCTCGCGATCGTGGCCGCGATCCTGCCGGTCTTCCTGCTCGGCTCCCTGTCGATCGAGATCCGTGCCGAGCTCGGCTACCGCGAGACCACGATCGGTCTCATCCTGGCGTCGTTCTTCGCCGCCAGCGCGGTGGTGTCGAGCCGGTTCGGCCGCTGGATCGACCGCGTGGGCCCCCGCACCGGACTGACGGTGGCGCTCTCCGGCACGATCGCGGTGCAGCTCGCGGTCGCTGGTCTGGCCAGCTCCCCGCTGGTGCTCGGACTCCTGTCGTGCATCAGCGGGGTCTGCAACGCGACCGCCCAGCTGTCGGCCAACGTGTTCATCGCCATCGACCTGCCGCTGCGCCGCCAGGGCATCGGCTTCGCCGTGAAGCAGTCCGCGATGCCCGGCGCCGCGCTCGTCGCGGGACTGACGCTGCCCACCATCGCACTGCGGTTCGGCTGGCGCTGGGTGTTCGTCGGGGCTTCGGTGCTCGCGATGGTCGCCCTGGTCCTCGTCCGGCGACGGATCCCAGCGCCGTCGGAGCGTCGCCGAGCGGTGAACGACGTCGCCGGCGAGGCGGCCGCCCCGCGGGGAGCCCTGCCCGCCCTGGCGGTGGCCGCGGCGTTCTCGACGGCGGCTGCGATCACCCTCGGCGGGTTCTTCGTCGAGTCGTCCATCGATGCGGGCATCGACGCGGGGACCGCCGGCCTGGCCTTCGCCGCCGGCAGCGTCATCTCGATCCTGGTCCGCCTCGCCGTCGGCGCAGCCGCCGACCGCCACCCCGGCAACCTGCTCGGCGTGGTCGCGGCGATGATCGCGCTCGGTGCGGTCACCTCGATCCTGTTCACCTGGCGGATCCCCGCGGTGCAGCTGATCGGCGTGCCGATCGCGTTCGGTGCCGGTTGGGCGTGGCCGGGGCTGTTCAACCTGTCGGTGGTCCGTGCGTCGCCGGGCTTCCCGGGTCGAGCGACCGGGATCACCCAGACCGGCACCTATCTGGGTGGCGCGGTGGGACCGATCCTGTTCGGGTTCGTCGCGGAGCAGGGCTCGTACGCCGCGGCGTGGTGGTTGGCCGCCGGCCTCGGCGCCAGCGCGACCGTGGCCGTGCTGGTGGGCCGGGCGGCCCTCACCCGAGCGACGTGAGCCGGGTCAGCCCCGGTACCAGTCCTCCTGGGCGACCGCGGCGACGTACTCGTCCTTCAACAGGCGCTTGTAGAGCTTGCCGGTCGGGTGCCGGGGCAGCTCCTCGCGGAAGTCGATCGATCGCGGGCACTTCACATCTGCGAGGTGCTCCTTGCAGTAGGAGATCAACCGCCCCGACAGCTCCGCTGCCGCGGCGTCGTCGGCGGGCATCTCGACGGGCTGGACGACGGCCTTGACCTCTTCGCCGAAGTCCTCGTTGGGGATGCCGAACACGGCGACGTCGAGCACGTCGGGGTGCATCGTCAGCACGTTCTCGGCCTCCTGGGGGTAGATGTTCACCCCGCCGGAGATGATCATGTACGCCTTGCGGTCCGAGAGGTAGAGGAAGCCGTCGTCGTCGACCCGGCCGATGTCGCCGAGGGTCGACCAGCCCTGGGGGTGGTAGGAGTCCTTCGTCTTGTCCGGATCGTTGTGGTAGCTGAAGGCCGCCTCGGACTCGAAGTAGACGGTGCCGGTCTCTCCGACGGGCACCTCGACGCCGTCCTCGCCGACGATGTGCAGCACGCCGGCGAGCGGCTTGCCCACGGTGCCCTTGTGGGCCAGCCAGTCCTCGGAGTTCGCCCAGCAGAAGCCGTTGCCCTCGGTGC
>JAFAFN010000543.1 GCA_023423475.1 Actinomycetes bacterium
CGTGAACATCGCCCTCGTCAACGAGCTCGCGATGTTCGCCCACGACCTCGGCATCGACGTGTGGGACGCCATCAACGCCGCGTCGACCAAGCCGTTCGGCTACATGCGCTTCACCCCCGGGCCCGGCGTGGGCGGGCACTGCCTTCCGATCGACCCCTCGTACCTCTCCTGGCAGGTCGAACGGTCGCTCGGACAGACGTTCCGGTTCGTAGAACTCGCCAACGACGTCAACGAGCACATGCCCGACTACGTCGTGCGCCGGACCCAGGCGCTGCTGAACGACCAGCGCAAAGCGGTCAACGGCTCGACGGTGCTCGTCTACGGCCTCGCCTACAAGGCCAACACGAGCGACGCGCGTGAGACGCCGAGCCGACCGCTCATCACGAAGCTGCAGGCGCTCGGCGCCGAGATCCTGCTGGCGGATCCGCACGTCGCGGACGTGCAGTTCCCCGACGACGTGAAGCGGGTCGAGGGCTCTGCGGACGACCTCGCGGCGGCCGACATCGTGCTCTACCTCGTCGACCACCACGACTTCGACCGCGAGTCCATCGCCGCGGCAGGCGTCCCGGTGCTCGACTGCCGACGGGCGTTGCAGGGCGAGTCGGTCCAGCACCTGTGAGCCTTCGTTCCACCGTCGCGCCGGCGGTGCGCACCTCGATCAAGACCAGCGCTGCCGCGGTCGACGTGGTGCGGCGTCCCGTCGCGGGCATCACGATCCTCATCTACCACCGTGTCGGCTCGGGCACCGGCGGCCAGATGGACGTGGACCCGGCTGCGTTCGACCGGCAGCTCGCGTGGCTCCGGTCGACCCAGCGCGTCCTGTCGCTCGACGACGCGCTGGCCGAGCTCGCGGGCACCGATCCGGCCCGGCCCGGCGTCGTGCTCACCTTCGACGACGGCACCGCGGACTGGGTCGACCACGCACTCCCGGCGCTCGTGCGACACGACGTGCCGGCTACCTTCTACGTCGCCACCGACTTCGTGGAGGCCCGTCGGCCGTTCCCGGGTGACGGACCGGCGATCTCGTGGGCGGGCCTGAAGGAGATGGCCACCTCTCCCCTGGTGACCCTCGGATCCCACACCCACACGCACGCACTGATGGACCGGCTCGCGATCCCGGACATCGCGGGCGAGCTCGATCGGTCGATCGAGCTGATCGGCGAGCGCGTCGGGGTCACCGCCGAGCACTTCTGCTATCCCAAGGCGCTGCTCGGCTCGCCGCCCGCCGAGGGCGCGATCCGCCAGCGTTTCCGCTCGGCGACGCTGGCCGGCACCCGGTCGAACCCTGCTGGTACCGATCCGTATCGGCTGACGCGTTCGCCGATCCAGGCCAGCGACGGTGACCGGTGGTTCCGACGCAAGGCGCTCGGCGGCATGGCGTTCGAGGACGAGCTGCGCGACCGCCTCAACGCGTTGCGCTACCGCGGAGCGACCCAGTGAGCCCCCTCCTCCCGTTCTGGGTGCACTTCGACCGGCCGGGGCCGGCATGAACGCACCCAGTAGGTCCGGGGACCGGCCGTTGCTGGTGCACCTCACGACGACCGACATCAGCCTTGAGCTGCTGCTCGGCCCGCAGCTCGAAGCGTTCATCGATGCCGGCTACGACGTCGTCGGGGTGAGCGCGCCCGGTGAGTTCGTGGAGCGGATCGAAGCCCGTGGAGTGCGCCACGTCCCGCTGCGCAACGCGACCAGGGCGATGGCGCCCCACAAGGACCTGTTCGCGATCGAGGAGCTCCGCCGGATGTTCCGAGAGCTGTCCCCGACGATCGTGCACACCCACAACCCCAAGCCCGGGCTCTACGGCCGACTCGCCGCTCGGGCCGCCGGCGTGCCCGTGGTCGTCAACACGGTGCACGGGCTCTACGCCATGCCCGAGGACGACTGGAAGAAGCGGGCCGTCGTGTACTCGCTCGAACGGGTGGCAGCGACGTGTTCGGACGCGGAGCTCGTGCAGAACCCGGAGGACATGGTCACGCTGCGACGGACCCTCCACGAGCCCGCGAGCAAGCTGGTGCTGCTCGGTAACGGCATCGACCTCGGCCGCTTCGCCGCGCCGGCCGCTGACGACCCGATCCGGGCGAAGATCCGCGCCGAGCTCGGCGCCGACGATGACACCGTCGTGGTCGGGGCCGTCGGGCGCCTGGTACTCGAGAAGGGCTACGTCGAGCTGTTCGAGGCGTGGAACCAGATCCGCTCGGAGTATGAGAACGCGATGCTCGTCGTCGTCGGCCCGACCGACGGCGACAAGTCCGACTCGATGCCAGCAGATGTCGTCGCCAGAGCCGAAGCGTCCGGCGTGCGGTTCCTCGGCATGCGCGACGACGTGCACGACCTCTACCGCGGCATGGACCTGTACGTGTTGGCCTCGCACCGTGAGGGCTTCCCCCGTTCCGCGATGGAAGCCGCTGCCTGCAGCCTGCCGATCATCGCCACGAACATCCGCGGCTGCCGTCAGGTGGTCGACGACGGAGTGACCGGCCTGCTGGTCGACGTCCGTTCCGCCGATGGTCTCGCGACAGCACTCGGCCGGCTGATCGGTGACGACGAGCTGCGAGCCTCGATGAGCTCCGCAGCGGTCGACCGAGCGCGTCACCACTTCGACCAGCAGCGCTGCATCGACACCACCCTCCAGACGTACGAGCGCCTCTTGACCGCTCGCGGCATCCCGGTCGCTCTCAGGGCGAGATGAGCGTCACCTCGTAGTTGCCGAAGACCACGTCGCTGCTCACGAGCTCGAGGTCATCGACGATGGCCTGGGCGATGAGCATCCGGTCGAAGGGGTCGCCATGGTGAAGTGGGAGACGACCAGCGTGCTCGGCGTGATCGAAGCTCACCATGAGCTCGTCGAATCCGCGGCGCTGACACTCCGCCGCGAAGTCACCGGGAGCTTCGAGCTTGCCGATGGCCCGTTTGATCTCGACCTCCCACAC
>JAFAFN010000572.1 GCA_023423475.1 Actinomycetes bacterium
CCGCAGGACCGTGAGGGTGAAGACGGTCGGTGCTTCAGCCACGTGGGGCTCCATCTGTCAGGGGGTGAGCGCTGGTCGGGGGTGGCGCTGGTCGCAGGACGGCGGACCGAACGGCTGACAAGCAGACCTGACACCAGATGTTACCCCTGCCGTATCCGCTGCTACCTTCAGGTCATGCCGTTCCATCATCCCCCGATCGCCCACATCCGTCCGCTCCGCCGCATGGGGGTCGCCGCGCTGGCGGTCGTCGCACTGACCGGCGTGGCGGCGAGCTGCTCGAGCGACGACTCGGCGGACGACACCACGACCACTGCCGCCGGGTCCGAGGCCGCGAGCGAGACGACCGTCACGGACACCGGGCCGCGGACCGTCGAGCACGCGATGGGCAGCACCGAGGTGCCGGCCGCACCGGAGAAGGTCGTCGTGCTCGACTCCTCGATGCTCGACTCCGCGGTCGCGCTGGGCGTCACCCCAGTCGGCGCCACCGAGGGTCTGGCCGGCGCCGGCCTGCCGCCGTACCTCGGCGAGGACGTCACCGACGACGTCGAGCTCGTGGGCCTGACCGAGTCGCCGAACCTCGAGGCGATCGCCGCGCTCCAGCCCGACCTGATCATCGGGGCGAAGGTCCGCCACGAGGGCATCTACGACCAGCTCAGCCAGATCGCCCCGACGGTGTTCAGCGAGTCCTCGGGCACCGATTGGCAGAGCCAGGTGCGACTGACCGGCGACGCACTCAACCGGGCCGACGCGGCCGAGGAGCTCCTGAGCGACTTCGAGACCCGCGCCGCCGAGGTCGGTGAGGCGATCGGCGCCGAGGGGACCACTGCCACCATCGTGCGCTTCATCCCCGGCCAGATTCGGCTGTACGGCCCGGCGACGTTCTCCGGATCGGTGCTCACCGCGGTCGGCTTCGACCTGGGCGACCAGGGCTACGACCCGCAGTACGGCATGGCCGTCATCAGCGCCGAGAACATCGACAGCGTCGACACCGACGTGCTGTTCGCGACCAACCCCGAGGCCGAGTCCGACGGGCAGGTGCAGTCCGACCGCGCCTCGCTGGGGACCCGCTGGGAGAACCTGTCGGTGGTGCAGGCCGGCCAGCAGTTCGACATCACCGACCAGACCTGGATGACCGGCATCGGGGTGCTCGGGGCGAACCGGATCCTCGACGACCTCGAGGAGTGGCTCGGCTGAGCCACGAGCGCCTCAGGCGGTTCGGGGTGCGTCGCCGTACATCATCAACCAGAGGCCCCGGGCCATCGACGCGGCGAGCACCTCGTCGTCGGACTCGGGGTGGTCGAGTGCGTACATGCTGATCGTGCGCTCGATCGTCCAGGCGATCATGCTGGCGAGCGGACCGATCGCGATGTCGTCGGCGATCAGCCCGAGCCGTTGGGCGAGGGCGAGCCGCTCGGCGCCCGCGGCGACGAGCACCTCGATGTGGCTCCGCCAGAACTCGGCGACGACGGGGTCGTAGCCGGTGCCGGCGAGCACGGCCTCGAAGAGCCGGGCGTGGCGGCGGTACACGGCGATGATCCGGGCGATCGAGGGGGTCAGCTGGTCGAGGTCGACCAGGTGGTCCGACTCGATCCACCGTTCGCCCTCGGCGACGATGTCGGCGGTCGCCTCCTGGGCCATCGACACGAGCAGCTGGGACTTGTCGACGAAGTGCACGTAGAAGGTCGACCGGGCGATGCCCGCCTCGTCCGCGATGGTCTGCACGCTGAGCTCGGTGAAGGCCGCGCCCCCGTCGAGCAGGCGCTCCACCGCCGCGACGACGCGGCGCTCGACGGCGCGTCGACGCTCGTTCGCGTCCGAGGGGCGGCGGGTGACGGAGGCCATCGGGCCGCGACACTACCGGCACCCCGTCGCTGGATCGGACAGTGTGTCCGACATAGTGTTCGACAGCGCACCGACGCAGCGACCCGGAGGCAACCGATGACCGACGACACGACCGCCGAGATCGATCCCAGGGGCCGCGCCCTGATCGTGCCCGAGGCGTACGGCGACATGGCGCAGTGGCACCGCACCGTCGGCGAGCTGCGCAGGGAGTCCCCCGTCGTGCGCGTCGAGGAGGAGGGGTGGACGCCGTTCTGGGCGGTGCTCGGCCACGCGGACGTCTTCGAGGTGTCGCGTCGCAGCGACGTCTTCTGGAACACCGAGCAGTCGGCCCCCGCGCCGGACTTCACCTACCAGCTGCTCGAGATGCTGGGGGTGCCGCTGCCACGCACGCTCGTGCACCTGCACGGCGAGGAGCACGACAAGTACCGCAAGGTGACCAACGACTGGTTCAAGCCCGCCGCGGTGCGCCACCTGCAACCGGCGATCGACCGCATCGCGGACGAGTACATCGCGAAGCTCGCCGACTTCGGCGGCGAGTGCGACTTCGCGAAGGACCTCGCCGTGCCCTTCACCATCCACGTGATCATGACCATCTTCGGGGTCCCCGAAGAGGACGAGCCGCTGATGATGGAGCTCACACAAGGGCTCTTCGGCGCGGCGGATGCCGAGTACCTGGGTGACTTCACGGACCCGGCCGAGCTCATGACCGCGACGTTGGGCAAGTTCCAGGAGTACTTCGACCGGCTCACCGAGGAGCGTCGTCGCCAGCCGAGCGACGACCTGGCGACGGTGCTCGCGACCGGCGAGGTCGACGGCGCGCCACTCGGCGAGGCAGAGCTGCTCTGGTACTACATCATCGTCGCCACGGCGGGGCACGACACCACGTCGTACGCCCTCAGCGGGGGCCTCGAGCAGCTGCTGGCGCACCCCGACCAGCTGCAGCTGCTGCGTGACGATCCCGAGCTGCTCGTCAACGCCGCCGAGGAGATCATCCGCTGGACCGCACCGGTGCGCAGCTTCCTGCGGTGGGCGCAGGAGGACGTCGTGCTCAGCGGGGTGACCATCCCCAAGGGCGACGCGGTGCTCACTTCCTACCCCTCGGCCAACCGGGACGAGTCGGTGTTCGAGGATCCGGACCGCTTCGACATCACCCGGCCCGACGCCGACAAGCTGCTGTCGTTCGGGTTGGGCATGCACTACTGCCTCGGCGCGCAGGTCGCCCGCCGTGAGGTCCGCACGCTGCTGGGCAAGTTCCTCGACGCCACGTCATCGGTCGAGCTCGCCGGGCCGGTCGAGTACACCCCGACGCACTTCGTCAGCGGCGTGAAGCACCTGCCGATCCGCTACACGCTGGCCTGACCCGTTCGGACACGCCCGATGCGGGCGGTCGTCACTTCGCGACGCGCTGCGCCGCGACGGCGATCCGCTCGGCCCTGGCGTCGGCACCCAGATCGGTCAGGTGCACGTCGTCGGACGAGCGCCACTCGGGGTTCGCCCAGTAGGCCGTGTCCCACGCCATGATCGACAGGTTCGGGTGTTCCGACGCCTTGCGCCGGAGGATGGCGTTCAGGTTCTCCTTGACGGGGTCGAAGGCGATCTCGATCCACACGACCGGACGGCCCGCGGCGAGCTCCATGATCGACTCCACGTGGCTGGCAAATCCCACCTGTTGGAACCGGTCGTTCGTCCCGAGTCCGACGACGAGCACCGCCGGCAGCTCACCCGCCGCGACGCGCGCACGCAACCCCTCCACACCCTGTCCCGTGGTGCGACCGACGAACGCGTCCACCCAGACCTGGGTGCAGCCCTGCTTCTCGAGCGCGGCGGGCAGCCGGGACTCGACACGGACCGACAGCGAGTCCCCGAGCAGGCCGACGTGGCAGCCGGTCGCGGGCGACACGGTCTGGGGCGGCGGAGGGGGCTCGCACGCGGCGGCGACGATGGCCGCGACGACGAGCAGGATCCCTGCGATGGCGCGTGTGCTCCGCGCGGTCCTCGGGTTCGGGTCCACGGCACCACGCTATCGACGGGCACGCCGGATCCGAACCTCGGGTTTGAAACTGCGGGGCCCGAGGGAACTCGCCGCGCATCCGCTTGCGTCATCGTCGCCGACGCCCCGGGTCCACTTCACGGGCGGCAACGGTGCCCGAACCCGTGGGGCGGGTGGAGGAGGACGACGACGTGGTGGTGGTCACCGAACGGCGCGACGCAGCGTCCGACACCGAACTGGCGGCCCGGCTCGCTCCGTTGCGCGAGGCGATGCGACGCCACGTCGCGGACGGCTCTGTCGCGGGGCTCGTCACCCTCGTCGACGACGGGTCCGGCCACCCGGTGATCGATCGGTACGGCGCCGACGGCTCGGCAGGTGCCGATCCGATGGGACGTCGCTCGACGGTGCCGATCGGCGCGCTCAGCACCGCGTGGACCGCCACCGCGGTGCTGCTGCTCGTCGAGGACGGAGCGGTCGAGCTGCACGACCCGATCGACGAGCTCCTGCCCGAGCTCTCGGGCCGTCAGGTGCTGCGGACGATCGGCTCGCCGCTGCACGACACCGTCCCGGCCAACCGACGCATCACGCTGCTCGACCTGCTGACCTCTCGCAGCGGGTTCGGCGTCGGCGCCGCGTCGACCGCCACGACGCCGGTTCACCGTGCCGTGTCGTCGCTCGGTCTCGACGTGCTGGCACCCGACGCGAGGCTGGCGCCGCTGGCACTCGACGAGTGGTTGCAGCGCCTCGCCACGCTCCCGCTGCTCCACCAACCGGGCGAACGTCGCCTCGGGCGCACCGACGCGATGCTGCTCGGCGCGCTGATCGAGCGGCTGACCGGCAAGTCGCTCCCTGCCGTGCTGCGGGAGCGGGTGCTCGACCCGTTGCATCTGCACGACACGGACTTCGCCGCGCCGGAACGCGCGGACTGCGGGGCCGACACCACCCGACGCCTCGTCGACGGGGCCGCAGGGCTGCACTCCAGCGTGCACGACGTGTGGACGTTCGCGTCGATGCTCGTCGACGCCGGCCGAACCGGTGGCGGCACCCGCCTGCTGGCACCGTCGACCGTGCGCTCGATGCTCTCGGACCGGGGGGGTGCCGCGGCCGACGGGAACGACGCTGCCATGTCCGACGAGCGGGGCTGGGGCCTCGGCATCTCGACCCCACCGGACGGTGCCATGGCCGTGCGGGTCTCGGACGGCTTCGGACTCGACGGCACCGGTTCGTGCTGGCGTTCGAGTGCGACGACCGGCGCGACCGCCGTGATGTTGACCCTGCCGGGCACCTCGCGGCCGGCAGCCGCTCGACTCGCGGCGACGTTCTGGAACGGCGTCGACCGGGCGTCGATCTGATCGCCGGGCGAATCGGGTGTTGGCCAGACCGGGTGATGGCCGGACCGGGTGATGGGCAGGGTCCGGCGGCACGGCCCACGGTCGGCGCATCGATCGCCACGCCGGGGCGCCGGTGTCCGGTGGGCTCCGATGGTCCACACTGTTCCGGTGAGACGAATGAACGACCGGTGCTGGTGTGGCAGCGGCAAGAAGCTGAAGCGCTGCCACCTCGACCGAGCGGCGCTCGAGGTGGCCGGCATCGAGCTCGGCACCATGTCAGCGCTGCGGACGGTGCCCGAGGCCATCGCGCGCCCGCACTACGTCACCGGCGGTGAGCCCCCACGCGACCGCGGCCCCCAGATTCAGTCGGCCGAGGGGCTGGAACGGATGCGACATGCCGGCATGGTCGCCGCCGAGGTGCTCCGCGCATCGATCGACGCCGTCGCCCCCGGCGTGACGTCGGACCAGCTCGACGAGATCGCCCACGAGACCTACGTGGCGCACGGCGCCTATCCGTCGACCCTCGGCTACAACGGCTACCCGAAGTCCGTGTGCATCTCGGTCAACGAGGTCATCTGCCACGGCATCCCCGATGACCGCCCGCTGCGCGAGGGCGACATCGTCAACATCGACGTCACCGCGTTCATCGACGGCGTCCACGGCGACACCTCGGCCACGGTGGGTGTCGGCGAGATCTCCGAGCAGGCCAGGGCCCTGATCGAGACCACCCGGCAGGCCACCCTCGCCGGCATCGGCGCGATCCGGTCCGGTCGCCCGCTGCACTGCATCGGTGCCGCGATCGAAGAGGTCGCCAGCGACCGCGGCTACGGCATCGTCGCCGAGTACGGCGGACATGGCATCGGCGAGATCTTCCACGCGGCGCCGCACGTCAACCACACCTACTCGCGACGCGACGACAGCGAGCTGCTCTCGGGCATGACCCTGACCGTCGAACCGATGCTCACCACGGGCAAGGGCCACTTCACCACCGCGGACGACGACTGGACCGAGATCCTCGACGACCCGATGCCGTCGGCGCAGTTCGAGCACACCGTCATGGTCACCGACGACGGCACCGAGATCCTCACCGTCTGCGCGGACGGGACGAGCGCCGTCGACGCACCGCGCTGAGCGCCGAGGTTTTCGGCGACCCGGGGAGCGGGTACGGGGAGGGCACACACCCGAACCGAGGAGTGCCCCCAATGTCCGTCATCGATGCGACCATCGAGGTCAACGCCCCGCTGCGCGCCACCTACGACCAGTGGACCCAGTTCGAGGACTTCCCACGCTTCATGCAGGGGATCGAGCAGGTCCACCAGGTGCAACCGAGCCGACTGCACTGGGTCGCTCGGATCGCCGGGGTGCAGCGCGAGTGGGACGCGCTGATCACCGAGCAGGTGCCGGACCAGCTGATCGCCTGGACCTCGACCGCCGGGGTGCGAA
>JAFAFN010000574.1 GCA_023423475.1 Actinomycetes bacterium
GCGCAGGACCGGTGGTGGTCGAGGCCGAGATGTTGGCCGTCGGCGCCTGGTTGAGCGTGGCGGTGTTGACCAGGGAGAAGTCGTAGCGGTGCGTGCCGTCGCCGGAGAACGTCTGGTCGACGAGGTCGTGGTTGCGCCCCAGCGAGAACAGCTTGCCGCCGTTGATGTCGGGCGGGACGCTCACGATCGGGATGGCGATGTTCGGCAGGTTGGCCGTCGCGAAGGCGGCGTTCACGATGTTGTGCAGTGCGCCCTTGGCACCCACGCCCACGTAGAAGCGGCTCCCGATCGCGTCGTCGGGGATGCCGGGGACCGAGTTGAACAGCGAGCTGGCGATCAGGCCGAAGATGTCGCCGAAGTCGCCCAGCAGCGCGTCGACGAGCAGCGCCGGGTCCGACGGGACCGAGCCGTTGGCGAGGATCGTGTTGAGCGAGTTCTCGATGATGGCCAGGGAGTCCTCGACCGACGAGCGGACGCTCACGTCGTCCTTCTCCATCGCCCAGGTCCAGGTCCCGACGATCTCGAGGTGCTTGTTGGCATCGGCCAGGTCGAGCACGTCGAGCAGCTGCACGTCGTTGAAGTTCACCTCGGCCTGCTGGTTGCCGACGAGCACGGCGGACTGTCCGTCACCGAGGCTCTCGACGGCGTTGCCACGTTCGCCGACCGAGCCGACCTGTGCGGAACCCGGCACGCCGATCTTGACGCGGAACCAGAGGTTGTAGATGAACGGCTCGTCGCGATCGCCGTAGATGAAGGAGTCGTTGTGGGCGTCCACGGTGACCTTGTTCGCCCGGAACCGGAAGTCGCTCGTGGCGGGACCGCCGCCGCCACTGCTGGGCGGCGTACATGCCGCAGCGAGCACAGCGAGCGTGCAGATGCACGCGACCGAGACGCCGAAGCGCCGGATCTGACGGGTCATTGGGGGTTCCCTTCATCGGGTGGCGCCACGCCACCCGGATCACACAGCGTCCGCAAGGATACGAACATCGTTGAATCCCGGTCAACGACATGGGTGAAGTCACCCATCCGTCGACCGGGATCCGACGAGTGCTGCGGTGCGGGCCGGATCGCTCCGACGGCCGTTGGCTACTCCGTCGAGATCGCGTCGAGCACGTCGAGCCGCGCCGCACGACGTGCGGGCAGGATGCCGGCGAGCACCCCGGCGAGCGCCGCGACGACGGTGATGGCGACGAGCTGGCCGACCGGGGTGGTGAACGCGACCTCGCTCACCTCGGAGGCGAGGCCCTGGACCAGCCCCCATGCGAGGAACACCCCCAGACCGATGCCGCCCAGGGTGCCGAACACGGCGATGATCACCGACTCCCAGCGGACCATCGAGCGCAGCTGCCCCCTCGTCTGGCCGATCGCACGGAGCAGCCCGAGCTCGCGGGTGCGTTCGTGGATCGACAGGGCCAGGGTGTTGCTGATGCCCATGAGGGCGATGACGATCGACAGCGCCAACAGCACGTAGACGATGCTGAGCATCTGCGTGATCTGCCCGGCGACGTCCTCGGCGTACTCGGTCGTGGTCAGCGGTTCGGGCGCACCGAACTCCTCGCCCACCGCGTCCACCGCAGCCTTCGCCTCGTCGATCCCGACGCCCGGCGCCACGGCGATCGCGGTGACCCAGTCGAACACACCCGTGTTGTGCTCGTTCCACACCGCCCGATCGACGACGACCGCGGTGGTGAACTCGGTCCGCTCGAAGATCGCGCCGACCACGAGCGAGTCCTCGGCACCGTCGACGAAGCGGATCGGTACCTCCGAGCCCATCTGCCAGCCGTGCTCGTCGGCGACCGACCGTGCGACGGCGATCTCGTCGGGTGCGAGATCTGTCAGCGAGCCCTCGACGACGTCGTTGTCGATCAGCTCCGCGAGCGCCGCACGGTCCGCCACGTCCACGCCCATCTCCTCGCCGTCGACGACGGCGGGGCCATAGGCGATCCCGACCGAGCGTTCGACCTCGGGCAGCTCGGCGACGCGATCGGCGTACTCCGGGCTCATGCCGCTGCCGCTGAACCCGGACTCCATGACGATCAGATCACCGGTGATCGAGCCTGCGATGGTGTCGCGCATCATCGTCGTCAGCGACGACGCCACCACCGTGAACAGCGCGACGACCGACACGCCGATCATCAGCGCGCTCGCCGTCCCGGCGGTCCGACGTGGGTTCCGCATCGCGTTGCCCCGCGCCAGCTCGCCCGAGGCGCCGCGGAGCGCTGCGACCGGCGCACCGAGCACACGAGCTGCGGTGCGGGCCACGACGGGTCCGAGCACGACCATGGCGACCAGGCTGGCCAGCGCGCCGAGCCCGATGAGCGCGAGCGGCGGCTCCTGCGCCGTCCCACCCCAGATCACGAGCCCCGTGCCCACGACCGCGAGCACGGCGCCGAGCACGGCGCGCACCTTCGACGCGCTGCTGCGGTCGATCGCGGCGTCCCTCAGCGCCGCCATGGGCGAGATGCGCGACGCTCGGATCGCCGGGGCGAGGCTCGCGACGAGCGTGACGACGAGTCCCACGACAAGGGCCACCGACATCGAGGTCGGCGAGATGACCAACCCACCGGGCAGGTCCACCCCGATCCCTCGCATCGCCGCGGTCAGACCGACCGCCAGACCGAGTCCCACGACGTAGCCGCCGACGGAGGCGACCAGCCCGATCACGACGGCCTCGAGCGCGATCGATCCGAGGATCTGGCGCCGTGTCGCGCCGATGGCACGCAGCAGTGCCGACTCGCGGGACCGCTGGGCGAGGATCACCGAGAACGTGTTGTAGATGCTGAA
>JAFAFN010000579.1 GCA_023423475.1 Actinomycetes bacterium
GTCGACGTGGCGACGACGCACCGCACGTTCACCATCTGACTCGTTCCCTGACGGAGCGAACCACGTCGCCCGATCCCTGACAGGAGAACACCAGTGAGACCAGACGGACGCGCCAACGACGAGCTCCGGCCCTACTCCTTCGAGCGTGACTTCACCGCGTACGCGCAGGGCTCGGTCATGGTGACCTGCGGCGAGACCAAGGTGCTGTGCACCGCCATGCTGGACGAGGACGTGCCCCGCTGGATGCGCAACTCCGGCAAGGGCTGGGTCACCGCCGAGTACTCGATGCTGCCCGGCTCGTCGCCCGAGCGGATCCGCCGCGAGACGAAGGGCCCGAAGGGTCGTACCCAGGAGATCCAGCGGTTGATCGGCCGTGCGCTGCGCTCGGTGGTCGACATGAAGGCGCTCGGCGAGTGCCAGATCCTGATCGACTGCGACGTGCTCCAGGCCGACGGCGGGACCCGCACCGCGTCGATCTCGGGCGCCTACCTGGCGCTGCACGACTGCCTCACCCGCATGGTGCAGGCCGGCAAGCTCTCGTCGGTGCCGCTGCTCGACGAGCTGGCATCGATCTCGGTGGGCGTGATCGACGGAGAGGCACGGTTGGACCTTCCCTACGTCGAGGACTCGGCGGCCGAGACCGACATGAACGTCGTCATGACCGGCAAGGGCCTCTTCGTCGAGGTGCAGGGCACCGCCGAGGGCGCGCCGTTCAGCCGTGCCGAGCTCGACTCGCTGCTGTCGCTCGCCGAGGGTGGGATCCGCACGATCCACGACCTGCAGCGCGAGTACGTCTCGGTGCCGCCGCCGGCGCGCGACTTCGGTCGCTGATCGGAGCGATCCTGTGGCGTCGCCGTTGGTGCTCGCCTCGGCGAACCCGAAGAAGGTCGCCGAGCTGCGTGAGATCCTCTCGGCGCACGAGCTCGGCTACGAGCTGGTGCCGCGTCCCGACGACGTGCCCGACGTGGTCGAGGACGCCCCCGACTTCGTCGGCAACGCGCGTCTGAAGGCCGCAGCCCTGGTCGCCGCGACCGGCCACGCTGCGCTCGCGGACGACTCGGGGCTCGAGGTCGACGCGCTCGACGGTGCACCCGGCGTCCGCTCGGCGCGGTTCGCCGGCGACGACGCGAGCGACGCCGACAACGTCGCGCTGCTGCTCTCGTCGCTCGCGTCCCCCGAGCTGGCCGGTGCGGCTCGGACCGCTCGCTTCCGCTGCGTGATCGTCCTGCAGCGCCCCGACGGCACCGAGGTCGTCGCGGACGGGACCGTCGAGGGCACCATCGCCGACACACCACGGGGCGACTCGGGATTCGGCTACGACCCCGTCTTCGTGCCCGACGAGGGCGACGGCCGGACGTTCGCCGAGATGGCCGCGGAGGAGAAGCACGCCATCTCCCACCGCGGCCGGGCCCTCCGAGTGCTCACCACCTTCCTCACCCCCTGACCGCCGGCCAACCCGCCGCTCGAGGTCGCGAACTCCGGTGGTTCTGCGACCGAATGTGTCGGCGGATCACCAGAGAACGATCGCGATCACCGACGCCTGGCGACGGATCGGTCGATCGCAGTTCGAATCTGTTCGGCGACCCACTCTGGTCGAGCGCAGATCTGGCGCCAGGTGAACTGCAGGACCTGCCAACCGTCGAGCACCAGGTCGTTCCGGCGAGCTCGATCGTGCTCGAAGGCGGTGCGACTGCCGTGCGTTGCGAAACCGTCGGCTTCGATGGCGATCCGTAGGTCCGCATACGCCATGTCGAGCCGGTAGGTCGTTCCATCGACGGACACCCGATGCTGCAGTGTGGGCCTGGGGAGGTCTGCATCGAGGATGAGTCGGAGCAACATCGCCTCGAGGTCGGATTCGAGGAGCGCGACATCGGCATCGATGCCGTCGAGAGCAGCTCGTAGCGCCGCGCTGCCGGGTCGACCTCGTCCACCGAGTTGCAGGTGCCGCAGCACCACCCGGTCGATATGTGTGATGCGCAGGCGCAGCGCACGCTCGAGGCACTCGTGCACCGTGCCCGCGTCGACGACAGCGCCGAGGTCGAGCAGCGTGCGTTCGATCGTGGTGACCGGTATGCCTCGTCGCCGAGTGATGTCCTTCGCGGGAAGGACGTCGGGGCGATGCAGCACGAATGAGGTGCCGTCGGCACCTCGTCCTCTGGCGGACCGGGTGGCGACATGCGGTCGGTCCGGCGGGTCGTCCATCACGGCATGGATCCAAGCTGCGCTCGGATGTGATCCGGCTCCGTCGACCGACCATGCCGCAGCGAGGAGGTCCTGCTCCGGGCCGGTCGGCGAACCATCGATCACATAGACCCGGCTCGAGAGCTTCCTCCACTGGCCGTTGGCAACCCTTCGAGCGATCTGCCGGTCGGTGAGCCCGGCTGCCCTCGCGTTCGGGCGGAGCAGCAGCCCGTGCTGCTGCGCCGCCTGTTCGCGCAGTCGTTCGTCGATGGAGTCATGCGCCATCCATCCAGACCACTCCGAGGGCCACCGCCTGTCAGCGGGGACCACACCCCGCGTCCTCTGGCGCCGTTCTCCGGTGATTCTTCGACCGGATGTGTCGATGAACCGCCGGAGAATGGGGCCAGATCGGCGGGGATCGAAGGGTCAGGTGGGCCAGAGGCCGAAGCGGCGCCACATCCAGCGAGCGGGAGGGGTGACCAGGCCGAGGTCGACGTACAGGTGGCGGATCCGGGCGACGCCGTCGACGAGCAGCGCTCGTCCCGACTCGGAGCGGTCCACATCGGACAGCACCTCGGCGGGCACCCCCGCCGCGCGCAGGTCGTGGTTCGGGCGCAGCATCAGTCGGGCCATGATCCCCAGCGCCAGTGGCGTGAAGAAGGCGACCGAGTGTCGTCGAGCGGCGCTCAGCTTCGGCGCCTCGACCTCGATGGCGGTGCGTGCGTAGGAGATGTGGCGTGCCTCCTCGGCGATGTGGATGCGCATCACCCGTTCGACGAGCGGGTGCACGTCGTCCTCGGCGACGGCTCGCCGCTGGATCAGGTCCAGCGGTTGCTCGCCGCCGAGCACCATCGCGAAGAACACCACGGGCGAGTGTCGGGCGAGCACCGGCATGAGGGATTCCGTCAGTCGGCGCAGCCACCACGGCATGCCCCGAGGGCTGGCGCCGGCACGGACGACGAGCTCCTCGAACATGAGGGTGTGCTGCGCCTCCTCGATCACCTCGTGGTGGATGTAGCGGAACTCCGGGTCGCCAGTGGGCAGGTAGAGCGCACGGTGCAGCAAGCCCTGCTGCAGGAGGTTCTCGAACTGCCGGGCGGTGGTCATGCTCGAGGTGATCCGGGCGAGTCCGACCCGGGCACGGGCCTCGTCGTCGAGCGAGCGGTACCAGTCGGTCCCTGCCAGCGGGTCGAGTGCCGACAGCTCGAGTCGTGGGTCGGTCGGGTCGATCTCGTAGCCGTCGTCGTCCCACGGCACGTCCCGGTACGCGTCGAAGCCGCGGCCGGTCGACAGCCGACTCAGTCGTCGCAACGTGGTGGTGAATCGCTCCTGCACCGTCACCAGCCGCGCAGGTCGATCGGCCACTCGTCGACCACCCGGTCGCCGCGCAGCACGTACATCTGCTCGTGGTAGGCGACGGTCGGGTCGACGTGCGCCGGCAGCATCCGCACCCTGGTGCCGACCGGTGGCAGCTCGCTCTCGCCGTCTGCGGGACAGAACGTCGTGTGCTCGTCGGAGCAGAACAGCACCGACCAGCCGGGCATCGTCGGGTTGCCGTGGTCCATCCCGAACGCCTTGAGCCCGGCGTCGACGACACCCCAGCCACGGGTCGGGGACGTCGACACGACGGTGGTCCACACCGACAGCGCTTGGCGGAACGGCAGGTCGAGCTCGGCGTACGCCGTGTCCATCAGCAGGTACGAACCGGCCTGGACCTCGTCGGCCCAGTCGTGGAGGTCATAGGTGCCCGTCCCGCCGGCCGAGCTGAGTCCGCCGCCGACGTCCTCGAGCGCGCCGCGCAGCAACGCCATCGACGCGGCGACCTCTCCCACACGTCGCGGCCGATCGGCGACGCCGACCACATGTCCCTCGTAGCCCATGACGCCCCGCACCTCGATGCCGAGCGAGCGCGCCAGGTCGGCGAGCACACCGGCCTGATCGGGAGGGCAGCCGCATCGGGGGAGTCCGACGTCGACGTCGACCAGCACCGCCGCACCTGCCGCGGCGGCGACACGGACCGTCGCCTCGGAATCCACCGCCACCGTGATCGGCCGAGCGGTCGACGCCACGAGCGCCCGCAGTCGGTCGGCATCGAGCGTCTCGTTGGCCAGCAGCAGGTCGTGGTCGAGTCCCGCGGCGACCATGCCCTCCATCTCCCGCAGCGTCGCGCAGCAGAAGGTGTCGTGACCGCCGACGCCGAGCACGTGCCGGGCGAGCGCGGTGCTCTTGAAGGCCTTGACGTGGGGACGCAGCGATCGCCCGGGCCGCGCCCGCGCCATCGCCTCGATGTTGTGGTCGAGCGCGTCCAGGTCGACCAGCAACGACGGCGTGGGCAGCTCGGCCAGGGTCGTCACGTCGGCGACGCTCAGTCGAACACCACGGTGCGGTTCCCCCACGGGAGCACCCGGTTCTCGAGATGCGCACGCAACGCCCGGGCCAACACGATGACCTCGAGATCGCGGCCCTTGCGGGTCAGCTCGGCGACGCCGTCGCGGTGCGAGATGTGGGCGACGTCCTGGGCGATGATCGGGCCCTCGTCGAGCTCGGCGGTGACGAAGTGCGCCGTCGCGCCGATGATCTTCACGCCTCGCTCATGGGCCTGGCGGTACGGCTGCGCGCCGACGAACGCCGGGAGGAACGAGTGGTGGATGTTGATGATCCGCTCCGGCCACTCGGCCACGAACTCGGGCGACAGCACCCGCATGTACCG
>JAFAFN010000079.1 GCA_023423475.1 Actinomycetes bacterium
TTCGTGGTGCTGCTCGACCCGGTCACCAACGACCTGGACTCGCTCGCGGTCGCGCGTCGGATCCGCGACGCCGTGGTGTCGTGCGGCTCGGAGTTCTCGGCATCGGTGGGCTTCGGTGCCAGCGTCGGACTCGCCGTGAGCGAACCGGGCGACACCCCCGACGCGCTGCTGCGGCGGGCTGACGCCGCGCTGTACCGGGCCAAGGCGACCCGCGACTCCTCGATCGCCGTCGCCGACGGCGGCGTGGATCCCGCCGTCGCCCGCTGACCGGCATTCCCCACTCACGGCAGGTCCCCGCTGACCGCCGGCCCTCACCACCCGCAGGGCCTCGCTGACTCCAGGTCACCGACGTGTCGTCGGGTACGCGCCGCCGAAGCCGTGGCAGGCTGCACGCAGAACTCCACCTCGAAGGACTCCATCCTTGAAAGGGGCCTGCAATGCCGGGACCGGGAATGCACAACGGATCTGCCGTCGACGACTCGATGAACCTGTCGATGTCGGCGAAGGGCCTGCCGCTCTACGAAGCGGTCGTCGCCTTCGTCCGTGACGAGGTCGACCCGGTCACCGAGGAGTTCTTCCGGCTCGGCGAGGGACGTGCCGAGCACTGGGGCTACGGCGAGGGCCAGCTCGAGCTGCTGGACTCGGTCAAGGCAAAGGCGCGCGCCGCGGGGCTCTGGAACTTCTTCCTGCCGGACGCAGAGACCGGCGAGGGCCTCTCGAACCTGGACTACGCCTACATCGCCGCCGAGCTCGGCAAGAATCCCATCGCTGCGGAGTGCCTCAACTGCTCCGCACCCGACACCCGCAACATGGAGGTCCTCGAGCGCGTCGGCACCCCCGAGCAGAAGGAGCGCTGGCTCGTCCCCCTGCTCGCCGGCGAGATCCGCTCCGCGTTCGCGATGACCGAGCCCGACGTGGCGTCGTCGGATGCGAAGAACATCGCCACGACCGCCGTGCTCGACGGCGAGGAGTGGGTCATCAACGGCGAGAAGTACTACATCTCGGGCGCAGGTGACCCTCGCTGCAAGATCATGATCACGATGGTCATGACGAGCCCCGACGGCCCGCCGCACCGTCGCCACTCCCAGATCCTGGTCCCGATGGACACCCCTGGCGTCGAGATCCTCGGCGGGATGCAGGTCTTCGGCGACGACGACGCGCCGCACGGCCACATGCACCTGCGCTTCACCGACGTGCGCGTCCCGAAGGAGAACATCCTGCTGGGCGAGGGTCGAGGGTTCGAGATCTCGCAGGTGCGCCTCGGCCCGGGTCGCATCCACCACTGCATGCGCTCCATCGGTGCCGCCGAGCGTGCGCTCGAGCTCCTGATCGAGCGTGGGCTGAGCCGAGAGGCGTTCGGCAAGCCGATCGCCCGACTCGGCAAGAACGTCGAGCTGGTCGCCAAGGCGCGCATCGAGATCGAGGCGATGCGACTCATGGTCCTGCGTGCCGCCAAGGCGATGGACACGATGGGCAACGCCCAGGCCCGCGTGTGGGTCTCGGCGGTGAAGGCCATGGTGCCAATCCGGGTCTGCGAGATCATCGACGAGGCCATCCAGGTGCACGGCGCGACGGGCATCTCGCAGTGGACGCCGTTGGCCCGGATGTACGCCAACGTCCGGACGCTGCGTCTCGCGGACGGCCCCGACGAGGTGCACTGGCACGTGGTCGGTCGGGCCGAGCTGGCCCGCTACTCCGACAACGCCGGCCCCTCGGTCGTGGACGTCGCCCGACAGGGCTGACCGGTCGCGCACCTTCGGCGGCCCTGCGTCGTACGCTCCGGATGACATCCGGATCGGAGGAGCACATGACCGACCTGTCGACCCCGACCCACTGGCTGGATGCAGCCGGTGGGCAGCAGGGTCCCGAACCCCTCGACACCGTCGTGCAGCGCGTCCGGGCCGGGCAGATCCCCGCCTCGACGCAGGTCTGGTGGGACGGCGCGCCGGGTTGGACACCGCTGGACCAGGTGCCCGGCATCCAGCTCGCCGCCACACCACCGCCGACACCCCCTGCGGTGCCCTCGGGTCCGACCACCGCGTCCCAGCAGCTGATGAGCGGACTCACCGACCAGCAGCTCGACGACGAGTTCATCCACCTGATCGGTCGCAGCTGGGACATGTACAAGGAGACCGAGTACGCCACGTCGATCGACGAGGCGACCCTCGGTGGAGTGATCACCGCGCTGGTCGACTGTGGCTTCGTCCTGATCGACCTGGAGACCGCGGGCGGACTGTACGGAGCGGTCGCGGCACAGCCGTCGACCACGACCGCACAGCCAGCGACGGCGGTCGACTCGACCGCCACCGCGGCGCACCACCAGCTGCGCTTCGAGGAGCCCGAGACCAAGGCCCGGGTGACCGTGGCGCTCGAGCACCTCACCCCCGACGTGGCCTCAGCCAAGATGATCGGCCACCGGGCCTCGGCGATCATCGGCTACGGCGAGCGCGTCAAGGAGTTCAACAAGGTCGGCCAGGCGATCCGCCAGGAGGTCCAGAGCAACTTGGTCATGTCGCCCGAACCGGGCACCGTCACCTTCGACGCCGACCTGTCGTCGGGCTACGTGTACGCCCAGATCGACCTGCTGCTCGAGCTCGACCGCTACGTCGCCGAGGACCTCGAGGTCGACCACGACCTGCTGCGCAAGCACCTCGCCGCGGTCGTGTACACGATGAAGTCCTTCGTCCAGTCACGATTCGGGAGCTGATCCGATGGGACTCTTCAACTCGATGGCGAACTACGCGCACAAGTCCGAGCTGCGCGAATCGAAGGACGAGATCGTCTGTGGCGAGATCATCCGCGGACTGTCGCACCGAGGGTGGCGCTGCCATCGCATCGTTGCGCACTCCGATCGACAGCAGATGGGGTTCAAGCTGCCGGGCGACCCTGTGCTGTCCGCGGTCTACCTGGTCGTGGATCGCCGCAGCGGCTCCGGGGCGCTCACCCAGAGCCTCGGGTCGCGCACGGTGATCGGCTTCACCGCCGAGATGCGCAACAAGGTCTCCGACCCCGACGACCTGGCGACGATGTGGCGCACGGATCTGGCCAACCTGTTCAAGGTGCCCGTCGCCGGTGAGGTCCGTGTGAACCACCAGCTCAACACGGTGAACGCCCGCACCTTCCACCTCGTGGACCTGGACCAGTACGTACAGGGTCACGCGGTGGCGGCCGACCCGCTCGTCGAGTGGATCGTCGCCCAGGTCGACGCGCTGCGCGAGCAGCTCCGTCCGCTCAAGAAGTAGCGCGGCAAGCGCCGACGGCCGTCTCCGGCGATCTAGGGTCGCGACCCGAATGGAGGCGCGCATGTCGACGTCAGGGGCCTCGTCGACCGACGGGCCGGGCGAGGTCAGATCGTCGTGGGTGCCGATGGTGGGGTTGTTCCTCGCCCAGGTGCTCATGTCGTTCAACGTCGCAGCGCTCCCGGTCTCCCTCGGTGGCATGGTCGAGGACTTCGGCGTCGCACCGACCGAGGTCAGCACCGCGATCGTCACCTACGGACTGGTGGTGGCGGCACTCGTGATGGTTGGAGCGGAGCTCGGCCAGCGACTCGGATAGCTCGTGGTGTTCCGCGAGGTGGCGATCTTCGCAGGCTCCGCGCTTGGCGTCGGAGCCGAGGTCACCGCCCTCGATGAGGGCGACGACACCTTCGGACACCATCTTGTTGGCGCACGACGCCGAGGACTCCGGAGTGCCGTCGGTCCCACAGGTGATGAGCTCGATCGGCCGGCCGTTGATGCCGTCCGCGTGGGCGTTGATGCGATCCGCTGCGATCTTCGCGCCCTCGGTCAGCTCCGGGATCGCGGTGGCGCCGGTGTCGGTGTTGACGTAGCCGAGCTTGATCGGCTCACCCGTCGCCTCGGTGCCCGCCTCGGTCGTCGGCACCCCCGTCGCGACGACGTCGCGGCGCGAGCTGAAGAAGGAGCGCACGCGCCGCGCCCTCATCGCGGTGTCGAACCGACTCTTCCTCGAGCAGGGCTACGACCCGACCACGCTCGACCAGATCTGCGTCGAGGTCGGCGTGCACACGATGACCCTGCTGCGGCACTTCCCCTCGAAGGCGCACCTAGCGCTCGCGCCGCTCGAGGACGTGTTGCGGGCCTTCACCGACCGCCTCGAGGATCCCGACCGCGACGAGGACGCCATCACCATCTGGCGCCGGCACGTCCGCAC
>JAFAFN010000226.1 GCA_023423475.1 Actinomycetes bacterium
CGGTCAGGTCGTCCTCGGCGTCCTGGATCGGCGCCCCGAGCACCACGGCGGCGGCGTCACGGAACCTCCGGTTCTCGTCGGCCCCGGTCGGCACGTCCGCGTACCAGGCGAGCTCGAACAGCAGGCAGGTGGTGTCGAACGCGTCGGCCGCCGCCGGTGTCGTGCGGTCGAGGTCGACGCGCAGCTCACCCGTGGTCCGTCCGGCCACGTCGGGCAGCTGGCCCCGGTCGACCAACGTCCTGACCAGCTCCCGGTAGCGGGCCCGGAGCGCGTCCTTCCAAGCGCCTTCGGCCTCGAGCCGCTCCGCGTCGGATCGCCATGCAGCCGCTGCTCGCCGGTGCTCGATCTCGGTCTCGGTGGCGGGCCGATCGTCCCCCTCCGGACGGCGCACCCGGTTCACCACGACGTAGACGATCACCGCGACGACCGCGACCACCGCCACGACGATGAGCGCCCAGGCGAGCAGGCTGCCGATGCCGCCGGCGAACTGACCGCCCTGCATCGTCGGCGCCGTCGCCTCGCCACCACCGAAGAGCCCCTCGAGCCGCTCCGCGATCCACTCGACGAGCCGATCGAACCACGACGGGCCGTACTGGTAGTCCGGCTGCGACATCAGCTCCTCGACACGACGGCTGACCTCGGCCGGATCGGGCGTCGGCGGGTCCACCTGGAGCGGCGCGAACACGATGCTCATGCGCTGCCCCCCGGCGGGGCCGTGGCGCCGGCGTCGAAGATGCGATCGGCGCGGAGCTGCAGGTCGTAGCCGTCGTGTCGGGCACGCAGGTCGAGGTAGGCCCTGGCTGCGATGCAGGCCGTGATCGGCTCGGCGAGCAGCAGGACCACGGTGCCCAGCCGCGCCGTGAGCCCGACGACCAGGTCGGACATCTCGAAGCTCGCCAGCAACATGGCGGGGCCGGTGGTCAGCGAGATCCGCAGGACCTGGGAGATCACGAGCGAGCCGAGGCAGATCACGATCGCGTTGCCGAACCGGGCGCGCGTGAGCTGCACGCTGCGCTGCACCGCGGCCCACGGACCGAGACGTTCGGCGCCCGCACACACCGACGCGATGAAGAAGAACGCGTCGGCGAGCACGAAGCCCACGGGGAACACGATGCAGGACAGCAGCGCCCTGGGCACCGCAGTGAGCACCACGATCAGGAGTGCGACCCACCAGCGTCGCAGCATCAGCCGACCGAGCTCGCGAAACGACACGTCGACTCCACGGGCCGCCGAGGCCGCGAGGTGTCCGACGCAGAGCCCGAGCAGCGACAGCGCCACGGTCTGCGCCGCGAGGATGCCCCAGATCCAGGAGTCCCCCGATCCCAGGAGCATCACCGAGGGCCCGACCGGCACCCGCTCCGCCGAGTTGGTGCCGATCACCGCCATGAGCGTCAGGTCGACCAGGAGGATGGGCACGAACAGGCATGCGGCGAGACCCACCAGCCGCCGGAACCGGAAGCGGAACAGGTCGAAGCCGCCGTCCAGGACGCTCGCAGGACCCGTGGGTCGCAGATCGGCCAGCGGCGAGCGGCCGCGGGCCAGCTCGTCGGCCGCCAGCCGCGGGTCGGGCGAGGGCGCCGTCGCGTCACCGCGGGCGGTCGCACGTCCCGCGCCCGAGGTGCCAACCGCTCGGTCCCGCCCCTCGGTGATGGCCACGGATCGAATGTACCGCCGCTCGGTGCCACCGGTGGGGCCTGGACTTGGCAGACTGCGGCGCATGGGCGAACGCTTCGATGCGACCACCTACGGCCGGAGCTTCGCGGACGTCTACGACGACTGGTATCCGAGCGACGCGGCGACCGACGACGCGGTCGTGCTGCTCGACGGCCTCCTACGAGGTGACGGGACCCGGACCGGGCCCGCACGGGCGCTCGAGCTGGGCATCGGGACGGGGCGACTCGCACTGCCGCTCGCGGCGCTCGGCCACGACGTCGTCGGGGTCGACGCGTCGCAGGAGATGCTCACATCGCTCCGCGACAAGCTGCGCGCCGGTGCCGACGCACCGTCGCCCGGCAGCGTCGAGGCGGTGCTCGGTGACGTGGCGGACACCCGGACGTGGCCCGATGGTCCCGTCGAGCTGGTGCTCGCCGCGTTCAACATGGTGTTCAACCTGACCGACGCCGACGCGCAGGCCTCGCTCTTCGACGCCGCGTTCGCCGCGCTGTCCCCGGGTGGGGTGTTCGTGGTCGAGTGCTTCGTGCCCGCGCCGCTCGAGGTGACCGAGCGGCTGCTCGAGCTGCGATCGGTCGACGTCGAGCGGGTCGTGCTCATCGCCACCGAATCCGACCCGGCGACCTCGACGGTGACCGGCCAGCACATCGAGCTGCGCGACGGCGAACCCGTGCGCTTGCGACCGTGGCGGATCCGCGTCGTCGAACCGGCTCAGCTCGACGCGTGGGCCACGGCTGCGGGCTTCGAGCCGGCCGAGCGCTCATCTGACTGGCGCGGCAGTGCATTCGACGCCGACAGCGCCTCGCACGTCAGCGTCTATCGCCGGCCCGACTCCCGGACGGCGAGGGACGGGTGAGCACTCAGCCGAGCTTCATCGGCTGCAGCTTGGCGCACTGGGTCGCGATCGCGACGAGCTGAAGATCCTCGTCCCAGAGCTCTGCGGTGCCCGACGAGTAGCCGTCCGCGGCGATGTGCGCCCGCGTGTGCTGCAGCAGCCAGTCGGATCGGACCGGCCCGACGAACTGCAGGCTGATCTGGAGCGACACCACCAGGAAGGGTCCCGGCGTGCTCCCGAGCCCGAGGTGCACCGCCGGGCCGAGGATGTCGCCGGGGAGCGCGAGCGTCGCCGGTTCCCACGTGCCGTCCGAGCGTCTCGGGGTGAGGTTGAACCGGAACCACGAGGCGCTGCGGGGCTCGCCCGGAGGGAGGTCCTCGCCCCAACGGATCGATCGGCCGACGGGACGGAACTCGGTCTGGGAGTGGTACGGGATCCGGGCGAACGGCGAGTCGTCGTCGAGCGCCGGGCGCGGCGCGGTCAGCTCGGGAGGCGTGACCTCCGGCGGGGTCACCCCCAGGAACCGGTACTCGCTGTCGGTGCGGATGCCGAACACGCACGTGACGACCAGGTCGTTGCGGATCTCGCCGGTCGCGTCGGGATCCGTGGGGTCGAGCGCCCACAACCGGACCAACGCCTGGGCACCGGAGCGGCCGCTGCGCAGTACCTCGACCTGGGCCGCGACGGGCCCGCACGGCACCGCCTGGCAGAAGGTCGCGTCCGCCGACAGCACCTCGAGGTCGTCCCGGTCGAGCTCGGTCGCCGCGGCACGGAGCGCCAGCGCCATGGTCGATCCGCCGAACGCGTACAGGATGCGCCACGCCTCGGGGATGACGCCCTGGTAGCGCCCGGGCAGCCCCTCGACGGGGTGCGGCGTGGTGTCCCGGAGGATGTCGCCCGGTTCGACGATCCGGTGCTCGGTGCTGGCCATGTGCACCACGGTGCCGCCTCGACGCCACGAGCACCCAGCCGAGCGACGCACGTCACACACCGGGGTAGCGTGCGCACGTGCCCCGTCTGAAGGTCAGCGCCACGATCGACGCCACTCCCGAACAGGTCTGGGAGCAGGTTCGCGACATCGAGTCGCACGTCTCGTGGATGGGTGACGCCGAGTCGATCGAGTTCACCTCGGAGCGCCGACACGGGGTCGGCACCACCTTCGACTGCCTCACCAAGGTCGGCCCGTTCCGCCTGGTCGACCGCATGGAGATCACCAGCTGGCGCCCGGCGCGCGAGATGGGCGTGCGCCACTCGGGACTCGTGACCGGCACCGGACGCTTCGAGCTCCGGGCGGTGCAGCGGGTCCGCACCCGCTTCACCTGGGTGGAGCGTCTGAAGTTCCCCTGGTACTTCGGCGGACCGATCGGTGCGTTCGTCGCCCGTCCCGTGCTGCGCCGCATCTGGAAGCACAACCTCCGCAACCTGGCGGCGGAGTTCGGGACCCGGTCGCCGCAGGTCGGTCGTGGGGGCCGGGGTCAGTAGTACGGCGGCCCTGCGAAGATCGCTGCGGCTGCGAAGGCGCCGACGAGCAACGTGACGCCGAAGAGCACCACCGCGGTCGATCGCAGCGCCGCGCCCTCCTGGGGCCACCGCAGCGGCTGGAGCACCGCTCCTGCGGCGGCGCCGGCGAGCAGGCCGCCGATGTGACCGCCGATCGAGATCCCCGGCATGGCGAAGGTCAGCACCAGGTTGATCAGCACCAGTCCACCGA
>JAFAFN010000121.1 GCA_023423475.1 Actinomycetes bacterium
CATGAACGGCTCGTGGCAGCTGTCGCCCGTCGGGCGCCCGTGGCACGAGCCTCCGCACCTGATGCGCGCGTACGTGGGCGTGCACGACTGGCAGGCGATCTGCTTCGCCGCGCCGCTGGTGCGCACCTTCCCGACCCGGTGGAGCGGGACACCCCAGGATCCGCTCGCGCATCTCGGGCCGGATCTGTGCGTCGACCACCCCGGCGGCAACGCGGTCGACAGCGACGTCGTGCGGCGCTGCGTCGAGCTGATGGACGACCTCGATCCGTCGACGCAGATCGGCGAGGTCCTGCTCGACCAACGTGTCGGCAACGGGATCGGCAACGTCTACAAGTGCGACGTCTGCTGGCACGAAGGGGTGCATCCGTTCGACCCGCTCGCCGCGATCGACCCCGACACGCGGGCGCGGTTGATCTCGACCGCGGCGCGGCTGCTGCACGTGAACCTGCGTCCCGGGCGCCGGCGGACCGTCGAAGGCGGACTCGCCGTGTACGGGCGGCGCAACCGTCCGTGTCGGAGGTGCGGCACCGGCATCGAGGTCGCCAGGGAGGGCGACCTCGAGCGCATCACCTACTGGTGCCCGCGCTGCCAGCCCCGGGCTCAGGAGCGGGTCAGGGGGAAGTAGCCCGGCACCCGCGAATGCGGGGTGTCGAGGTACACCTTCGCCTCGGGTGGACCGCCGAAGCGTCCGTGGCTCCAGCGCAGCTCGACGTGTCCGTCGACCTCGACGTCCTCGTCGCTCGCCAGGTCCCGCACCACCGCACGCCAACCGACCACCGCCTGGCCGGCATCGGGCGCCGAGGTCTCGAACGAGCGCAGCTTGAACGCCTGGCCGAAGTCCCACGGGGTGCCGACCCGCAACCGGATCGTCGACCCCGACGCCGTGCCGAGCACGAAGTACGGCGCCGAGGTCAGCCGCAGCAGCCGCCACAGCATGGCGAGGCGATCCCGTTCGCTGCTCATCCCGGCGCGCCAGCGACGTGCCGAGGCCGCCGCGGCACGGGCGGTCAACTCGGCGTACGCCTCGGCGGCATCGTCACCCCAGTCTCGAGGCACCCGAACCCTCAGCTCTCGGCGCTGGGTCTTGGACAGCTCGCCGACCGTCGGCGGCAGCTCGAGGTCGGTCGCGAAGCGGTGACGCACGACGTCGTAGAGGCGCTGGTGCTCGAGCGGCGCCACCTCGTCGAACCAGTCGACCCCCGCTCGTCGGCCCTGGGCGCCGGCGAGCAGGCGTTCGAAGAGCGCGGCGGGCGAGGAGTTGTGCAGGACCTTCGAGAGGTACTTGCAGCTCACCAGGTAGACGTGGTCGATGCGCAGGTCGGCGGGCACGATCGAGTCGCCGGGGTCGCGGTGCCCGCCCGTCCATTCGATGATCGAGGGTGTCCGACCGCGGAGCCCGTCCGGTGCGGCGAAGAAGGCCCTGCCGTTGTTCCACGCGGCGAGGAAGTCGCCGTCGTGGGCACGGTCGCCGCGCGCGTCGCGCAGCCGGGCCCACACCTCGGCGTCGACGTTGTGCAACGTCGGCGGCACCGCGCCGGCCAGCAGCTCGTCGAGATCGTCCGTGCCGAGCATGCCGAGACCCGTCACGATCTCGGTGATCTCGGTCCGCAGGGCAGGCACGCCGCAGATCTTGGTCCAGATCGCACGCAGGTAGGCTCACCCCTGTTCGAGCCGCACGGCCGAACCGCACGACCACCAGGGGGACCACGATGCCGACGACCGACGAGATGAAGGCTGCGGTCACCGCGTACTGCGCCGCTCACAGTGCCGGTGACATCGACGGCATCATCGCCGTGTTCGACCCTCAGGCGGTGGTCGCCGATCCGATCGACCAGCCTGCGTTCGTCGGCCACGACGCCATCCGCGAGTTCTTCTCGGGCACGCACCAGATGGCCGAGTCGCTCGACCTGCAGGTCACCGGACCGATCCGAGCGGTCGCCAACTTCGCCGCCGCGCCGATGCGAGCGGTGACCACGATGGGCGACGCGAAGTTCGCGGTCGACATCGTCGACGTCTTCACCTTCGGTGACGACGGGCTGATCACCGACATGAAGGCGTACTGGACCGGGTCCGACATCCAGCAGCTCAGCTGACGCAGATGAGCGGACTGCTGGCCGGTCTCGCGGCGATCCTCGTCGGCGGCCTGCTGCTGTGGACGTGCTGGCTCGGATCGCAACGGCGACTGCCACGCAACCGCATCGTCGGCATCCGCCTCCCGTCGACGCTGCGCTCCGACGAGGCGTGGACGACCGCCCACGTGGCGGCTGCGGTGCCGTTCGGGCTCGGCGGCGGCATCGTGTGCACCTGCGGCATCGGGATCCTCGTCAACGGCCTCGACCTGATCGGGATCGGGCTCGGCGTGATCGCGCTGGTCGCGCTGCTGGGCTCGACGGGGTGGGCGACGGTGGTCGCCCTGCGTGCGGTGCGGGACCTGCCGTCCTGATCGACCCAGTAGCCCGGTAGCCCAGCAGCTCAGCAGCTCAGCAGCCCAGCTCAGCCGTGGCCGAGCACCCGGTCGACCCTGATCTCGATCGCGACGCGGTCCTCTCGCTCCTTGGGCTCGCGGTACCTGGCCGCGTAGCCGGCGACCGCGGCAGCCACCCGGTCCGCGTCGGTGGTCGCGGTGACCTCGCCCTCGAAGGTCAACCAGCGTGGTCCGTCGACCTGGCACACCGCGGCGCGTCCACCTCGGCGGGCGTTGAGCACCTTGACCGACCCCTCGAACGAGATGATGCGCACGAGCTGCGTGTCGAGGTCGTAGGAGAAGCCGACCGGCACCACGTGGGGTGAGCCGTCCTTGCGTAACGTCGTGAGCGTCGCGAGGTGGTACTCCGAGAGGAACGCGAGCGCGGCGTCGGACAGTTCGGTGGGG
>JAFAFN010000135.1 GCA_023423475.1 Actinomycetes bacterium
ACCGCCACCGGAATGGACCGAGTGGCGGGAGTCCCTCGACGCCTACGACGTGATCGACGTGCCCGCCGACTCACCCCAGCCGTCCGACGTCGACGGCACCGTGTCCACGATCCGCTCCACCGGCACCGAGGGTGCGCCGGTCCTCGAGCTCGATGTCGATGTCACCCTCGGCTACGTGGAGGTCTTCCGTGTCGAATCCTGAGACGCTGTCGAACGAAGGAGCCCTGTCGAGCCAGAGCGCGATGTCGAACCACGAGACCGACGTGGTCGGCTTCTTCTTCGGCGTCGTGTTCCTGGTGTGCGCCGCGGCAGCCATCGCGCTGCGGACGGTGCCGCTGGGCGAGTCGGCCGATGGCGGTGTCGCCGTCGCCGCGGCGATCGTCCTGCTCGTCACCGGAGCGATCGGCATCGGCGGTTCATTACGGAACCGTCACCGTCGCGCCCGGACGGCGTCGGCTCAGTTGCCGAAGACCTGAACGACGTAGAAACGACCGTTGACGACGGCCACGCCGGTGCCGAACTTGTCGTAGCGGCCGCTGAGGATCGACGCACGGTGCGAGCTGCTCGCCATGAACAGCGAGTGCATCTCGCCGACGGAGCGTGCCCAGCCGACGTTCTCGCCCACGTAGCGGAACCCGGCGGTGCCCTCACGCAGGTTGGAGTGGCTGACCCTGCCGGTCGCCGCCATGTGATCGGCCCAGTCCTGCGCCTTGTTGACCAGGTTCACGTCGAGCGTCAGCTCGTGGAGGCCACGGTTGACCCGCTCGTTGTTGATGAGCTGGGAGGACTCCCACGCTTCCTGGTTCCTGGTGCAGCCCGCTGCGACGAGCGAGACGACGAGTGCGAGAGCGACGAGACTGGACAGTCGACGGGTGCGACGGGTCATGGTGAGAACGTCCTGAAGTCGGGGGATCGGTCGATCCAAGTGGTGGTCGGGTGAGCGGGCCACGTACGGACATCAGCCCCAGCTGATGAAATATTACGATCTGATGACAGAACACATGACTATCACACGGTCGGCACGCAACGCGCGGATGTGAGACATGTCATGTCAGTTCGATGCCACATTCCCGACGTGCCCAGGTCGTGATCCGTTCACTCCTGGCGTCGAGCTCGCCGAAGCGATCGTTGAGATCCTCACGTCGACGTTCGACCTCGCTCGGGTTGACCGCGTCGGGGTCACCGGTCGCCTCGCTGGCCAGCCGGTCCTTCGCGAGCAGGTCGACGACGTCGATCACGGCGTCCGCGAGCTCACGGAAGTCCGATCGGATCTCCTCGGGTGCTTCGTCCGCGAGCGCACGCAGTCGCCTCGCCTCGGCGTCGGCCGCGGTCAGGTCGCCGTCCTCGAGCGCGGTCGCGAGGTCGTCCAACTGGGCCTGGTCCTCGAGCGCCGAGCAGAAGCCCGGCGTGCCGTCACCGCACGCGAGCGGCACCGACGTCGACGCCACCACCACGAGGGCGGCGACGAGGCGACGCGGCGTCATGCCCGGGCCGCCTCCGCCAGGGCTCGGATCTCGGACACGGCGTGCGCCAGGCCCTCGGGGTCGCGGTAGAGGGCGCTGCCGGCGACGAGCACGTCGGCACCGGCTGCAGCGGCGCCCGAGACCGTGGACGGACCGATGCCGCCGTCGACCTCGAGGTCGATGTCGCGACCGGTGAACTCGATCATCGCCGCGACCTCGGCGATCTTCGGCTCCATCGTCTCGATGTAGGCCTGACCACCGAAGCCCGGGTTGACCGTCATGACCAGGACGAGGTCGACGAGGTCCATGACGTGAGCGATCGCCGAGGCGGGCGTGGCCGGGTTGAGGGCGACCGCCGGGCTGGCGCCGAGCTCACGGATGTTGGCGAGCGTGCGGTGCAGGTGCGTGCAGGCCTCGGCGTGCACGATGACGATCTCGCAACCGGCCTCGACGTAGAGGTGGGCCAGCTCGTCGGGGTTGACCACCATGAGGTGCGCCTCGAAGGGCACGTCGACGTGCGCCCGGCACGCCTTGATGACGTCGGGTCCGAACGTGAGATTCGGCACGAACACGCCGTCCATCACGTCCCACTGGATCCGGTCGACACCGGCCTGCTCGAGGGCGACGCACTCCTCTCCGAGACGGGAGAAGTCGGCGGGCAGCACCGACGGGGCGATCTGGATGTCTCGGGTGGTCATGGCACCGCAGGCTATCCGCGGCGTCGTGCCGCACCGGAACCGGACGGGCGTCGAACCGCCGTGCGGCGGCGCCCCTCTACGGTGAGGGGATGTCGCGGCACGAAGTGGTCGAGGTCGAGATCGAACGTGTCGTGGCCGGCGGTCTCGGACTCGGGCACGAGGGCAGCGGTCGTGTGGTGCTCGCCGCGGGCGCGCTGCCGGGCGAACGGGTCGCCGTCGAGCTCGAACGCTCACGCAAGCGCTTCGCCCAAGGTCACACGGTCTCGGTCCTGTCGCCGTCGCCGGAGCGCATCGATGCGCCGTGCCCGGAGGTCGCCGCCGGTTGCGGTGGCTGCGACCAGCAGCACGCACCGGCCGCCCTCCAACGGGAGCTCAAGGTCGGCATCGTCGTCGACAGCCTCGCCCACCTGGCCAAGCTGCCCGACCTGCCGGTGCACCCGGGGGAGCAGCTGAGCGTCGACGGCTACCGCACGACGCTGCGCTGCGCGGTCGTGGACGGCCGGGCCGGCTTCCGTCGACGACGCAGCAACCGGATCCACGTCGTCGAATCGTGTTGGATCGCGCATCCCGCCGTCAGGGAGATCGTCGAGCACGGACGCTTCCCCGGCGCGACCGAGGTGATCATCCGAGTTGGTGCACGCACCGGTGAGCGGCTGGTGGTCGTCTCGCCGAGCGCGAGCGACGTGGTCGTGCCCGACGGCGTGCAGGTGGTCGGCGCGGACGACCTCGCCGCCGGCGCCGATGTCCACCTGCACGAGATGGTCGCCCGTCGCCGGTTCCGGGTGTCGGCCGGCTCGTTCTTCCAGGCGCGACCCGACGGTGCCGAAGCACTCGTGCGTGCGGTCGGTCGAGCGCTGGGCGACTTCGATCCCGCATCGCAGCGCCTCGTCGACCTGTACGGCGGTGTCGGTCTGTTCACGCTGGCGCTCGGCGCCCGCCACTCGGTGCTCGTGGAACGCTCGCCGTCGTCGTGCGCGGACGCCCGGGTCAACCTGGCGCCGTTGGACGCGGTCGTCGAGGAGCTCGCCGTCGAGCGCTGGCGACCGACGGCGGCCGAGGCCGTCATCGCGGACCCGGCCCGTGCCGGTCTCGGCGCCGAGGGTGTCGAACAGGTCGTCGCCACCGGTGCCGCACGGGTCGCGCTCGTGAGCTGCGACCCCGCGTCGCTCGCCCGCGACACACGGTCGCTGGTCGACGCCGGCTACGAGGCGCTCGGCGTGGAGCTCGTCGACATGTTCCCCCAGACCCACCACGTCGAAGCCGTCACCACGCTGGTCAGGAGCGATGCCCGATGAGATCCCTCTGCGTTGCGGCAGCCCTGTCGACGTTGCTGGTGCTCGCCGGGTGCAGCGACGACGCGGCCGAACCGGCGTCGACGACGACAGCGCCCGCCGAGTGCGAGGCCGGCACACCCGAGTCGCTGCAGGTCGAGGTGGTCCGCACCATCGAGCGGGGCGCGGACTCCTACACCCAGGGACTCGTCGTGTACGACGGGCGGCTCTTCGAGAGCGGCGGGCGCTACGGCGAATCGACCATCCGTGAGCGGGACCTCGACTCCGGCGAGCAGCTGCGCCGGGTCGACGTCGACGCGGACCTGTTCGCCGAGGGCCTCAGTGCGAGCGGTCAGGGCGACCTGGTGCAGCTCACCTGGAAGGAGGGGACCGCGCTCGTGTGGGACCCCGACACCCTCGAGGTGGTCGACGAGCTCACCTATGACGGCGAGGGCTGGGGGCTGACCACGCTGACCGACGGCACCTTCGTGATGTCGGACGGGTCCGACCGGCTCGTCGAGCGCGATGCCGAGGACTTCACGGTGCTCGACGAGGCCGAGGTGCAGCGGGCCGACGGCGACGCGGATGATCTGAACGAGCTCGAGTTCGACGGCGAGTCCATCTGGGCCAACCGCTACCAGAGCGACGAGCTGCTGCGGATCGACCCCGAGTGCTGGACGGTCGACGGCGTCGCGGACCTGACCGAGCTGCGCGAGCAGGCCGAGGGGCTCGCCGAGGCGACGGGGGACGACATCGACGTCACCAACGGGGTCGCCCACATCCCCGGCACGGACCGGTTCCTCGTCACGGGCAAGTGGTGGCCGGTGATGTACGAGGTCCGTTTCTCGACGTCCTGAGGCGACGCCGGCGGCTAGGGTGCTGTGACAGTTGTCATGGCGTGGTCCGGGGGGATGCGCCGCAGGCGAGCGACGATCTCGGAGGTCGTGATGGCGAAGCCGGCCAGAGGCGCCATGTGGGGGGCGGACACGCTCAGTTGGGAGCACGGCAGTCGCTGGTTCAACCTCGTCGGTGGGCCCCGCGCCGCCATCATGCAGACCTGCGATCCGAAGGTCGCTGCCGGAGTGGCGCAGTACAGCACGTACCGCACCGACCCCTTCGGCCGGCTCGAGCGGACCATGGACGCCATGTTGGCGATCAGCTACGGCACACCGCAGCGGCGTGCGCAGGTGCTCGACGAGCTGCGTGAGATGCACCGCAACGTCCGCGGCCGCACCTCGGGCGGTGCGCCCTACTCGGCGCTCGACCCCTCGCTCATGTTCTGGGTGCTGGCCACGCTGACCGACACCGTCATCGAGGTCGACCGTCGCTACCTCGGCACGATGACCGAGCAGGACCGCTGGGACTACTACGACGAGAGCCTGCAGCTCGCCGAGGCGTTCGGGATCGACGAGCGGTTCGTGCCGGGTGACCTTGGCGAGTTCCGCACCTACATGTCCGACACCGTGCGGTCGTTGCGACCCGACGACGACTCCCGTGAGATCGCCCGCTCGCTCATGCAGCCCGGCCTGAAGTGGGTGCCCGACCTGGCCTTCGTGCCCCTCGAGTGGGTGACCACCGAGCTCCTGCCGACGCCGCTGCGTCGTCGGCTGTGGGTCGATGACCTCAACCCCGCGCAGCTCGCGGCAGTGCGCAGCGCCCGTGTGATGTCACGG
>JAFAFN010000191.1 GCA_023423475.1 Actinomycetes bacterium
GCGCTCGCCAACGTGAAGGTCGCGGACGTCGCCGACCGCGCCGGGGTCACCAAGGGCGCGGTGTACCACATCTGGCCATCGCAGGAGGCGTACCGCAAGGACCTGCTCGCCCGTCTGCTCGAGCACAACCGCCAGACCGGCATCCGGGAGATGAGCGACATCCTCTCCGAGCAGGCGCTGCACGACGCCGATCCGGGTCGTGTCCTCCAGCTGCACGCCGACTACGTCTTCGACCGCCTCAAGAACGACCCGGCGTTCTTCGCCCGGTTCAGCTTCTTCGTCTACGCGGCCGACCCGGAGGTCAACGAGCTGCTCGCTCGTGGCGACGACAACCTCATCGACGACTTCGCCCCGTGGGTCGAGATGTACTTCCAGATCGTCGGCCGCAGGATCCGCGAGCCGTTCACGATCGCGCTGCTGCTGACGTCGGTCACCGCCCTCTTCCAGGGCCTCTGCCTACGCTACCGGACCTCGCCCGACCTGGTCGACCGAGAGGTCGACGACGACGGCGTCCGAACCGGGGCAAGCATGTACGCGACGGGCCTGCGAGCGCTGCTCGAGCACTTCAGCGAGCCGGTTCCCGGCGACGACGGCTGAGCTGGCGACGAACTGGAACGCGTTCCACGCAAGTCCTTGTAGGATCCATCGCCGTGAGCGACGACACGGTGAGTGATGGCCTGGAGGCGGAGAGCGACTCGACCCGCGAACGGCTGGTCGACGTGACGATCCAACTGCTCGACGAGCGGGGCAACCACGCGCTGCGACTTGCGGATGTCGCTCGCGAAGCGGGGGTCGCCGTGTCGACCATCTACGCCCACTTCAGAGACCGCACCGACCTGGTCGCTGCGGCGCGCCTCGTGCAGTTCAAGGCCCATGCCGACGTCGCACTCGAGATGGTCGACGAGGCGCTCAGCGCCGTGAACAGTCGCGACGACCTCGCGTCGGCGGCGTTCTGGCCGTCCCTGCGCTCGCCCGACGACGAGGCGAGCCGTTCCCGACGCTGGGACCGCATCGAGGCGATCGCCGATGCGCGCCACATCCCGGAGCTCTACGCGCAGCTCGAGGCGATGCAGTCCACGCTCACCGGTCGTGCGACCGATCTCACCCGCCGCGGCCAGGAGCTCGGCATGGTCGATCCGGAGATCGACCCCGCTGCGGTCGCCCTGCTGACCCAGGTGCTGCGGCTCGGCCTGGCGCTGTGGGACCTGTCCGGTGATGCGCGGCCCAGCCTCGAGGCGTGGACCGACCTGCTCGACCGGATCGGGAGCGTCGTGCTGCTCGAGCCGGCCCCCACCGCCGGCTGAGACCACCCGACGGGGTGCCGGGCCGGACCGTGGCCGCTCAGGCCAGGTCGTAGCCGAGCTGCGTCGCGAGGTCGTCGAGCAGCGTGCTCGCGGCCTCGTGGATGACCGTGCCGGGCGGGAACACCGCGACCGCGCCGGCCTCGAGCAGCTCGTCGTAGTCCTGGGGTGGGATCACGCCGCCGACCACGATCATGATGTCCTCGCGACCGAGCGCGGCGAGCTCGTTCTTGAGCTCGGGCACCAGCGTCAGGTGGCCCGCCGCGAGCGACGAGGCGCCCACGACGTGCACGTCGGCCTCGACGGCCTGACGGGCGGCCTCGGCCGGCGTCTGGAACAGCGGGCCGATGTCGACGTCCCAGCCGAGATCGGCGAACGCCGAGGCGATCACCTTCTGGCCGCGGTCGTGACCGTCCTGGCCCATCTTGGCGAGCAGCACACGCGGGCGACGACCGTCGGCGGCCTCGAACGCGTCGACCTTGGCACGCACGTCGTCCACGATGCCTCCTCCTTGGCCGAGCTCACCGCGGTACACACCGGAGATCGACCGGATCTCGGCGCGGTGACGGCCGTAGACCTTCTCGAGTGCGTCGCTGATCTCCCCGACGCTGGCCTTGACGCGAGCGGCCTGCACGGCGAGGTCCAACAGGTTGCCCTCGCCCGAGCCGGCCGCGTTGGTCAGTGCCTCGAGTGCGGACTCGCACGCGTCGGTGTCGCGCTCGGCACGAAGTCGCTCGAGCTTCGCGATCTGACCGGAGCGCACGGCCGAGTTGTCGATCTTGAGCACGTCGATCTGCTCGTTCAGGTCGAGGCGGTACTTGTTGACCCCGATCACCGGCTGACGGCCCGAGTCGATGCGGGCCTGCGTGCGTGCCGCGGCCTCTTCGATCCGCAGCTTGGGGATACCCGCCTCGATCGCCTTGGCCATGCCACCGAGCTGCTCGACCTCGGCGATGTGCTCGAGTGCACGCGTGGCGATGTCGTTCGTGAGCCGCTCGATGAAGAAGCTGCCACCCCAGGGGTCGATGACCTTGGTGGTGTTCGACTCCTGCTGGAGGAACAGCTGGGTGTTGCGGGCGATGCGGGCCGAGAAGTCGGTCGGCAGGGCCAGCGCCTCGTCCAGGGCGTTGGTGTGCAGGCTCTGGGTGTGGCCCTGGGTCGAGGCCATGGCCTCGATGCAGGTGCGCACGACGTTGTTGTAGACGTCCTGCGCGGTGAGCGACCAGCCGGAGGTCTGCGAGTGGGTGCGCAGCGAGGTCGACTTCGGGTTGCTCGGGTCGAAGGTCTCCGAGATGAGCTTCGCCCAGAGCAGCCGGGCGGCACGCATCTTGGCGATCTCCATGTAGAAGTTCATGCCGATCGCCCAGAAGAAGCTGAGGCGTGGGGCGAAGGCATCGACGTCGAGCCCTGCGGCGCTGCCGGCCCGCACGTACTCGACGCCATCGGCGATCGTGTAGGCGAGCTCCAGGTCGAGCGACGCTCCGGCCTCCTGCATGTGGTAGCCGGAGATCGAGATCGAGTTGAACCGCGGCATCTCGGTCGAGGTGTAGGCGAAGATGTCGGAGATGATCCGCATCGACGGTGCCGGCGGGTAGATGTAGGTGTTGCGGACCATGAACTCCTTGAGGATGTCGTTCTGGATGGTCCCTGCGAGCTGGTCGTGGCGGACGCCCTGCTCCTCGCCCGCCACGATGTAGAGCGCGAGCACGGGCAGCACCGCGCCGTTCATGGTCATCGACACCGACATCTGATCGAGCGGAATGCCGTCGAAGAGCACGCGCATGTCGTAGATCGAGTCGATCGCGACACCCGCCATGCCGACGTCACCCGAGACCCGCGGGTTGTCGGAGTCGTAGCCGCGGTGCGTCGCCAGGTCGAAGGCCACCGACAGGCCCTTCTGACCCGCGGCCAGGTTGCGGCGGTAGAAGGCGTTGGATTCCTCGGCGGTCGAGAAGCCGGCGTACTGACGCACGGTCCACGGCTGGTTGACGTACATCGTCGGGTACGGACCGCGCAGGAACGGCGCGATGCCCGGGTAGGTCCCGAGGAAGTCGAGCCCGTCGAGGTCGGCCTCGCCGTAGAGCGCCTTGACGTCGATGCCCTCGGGGGTGTGCCAGGACGGGGCGTCGCCGAGCGCGCCGTCGCTGCCCGCGGTGGTGGCGGGACCGGCGAGTCCCACGTCGGAGAAGTCGGGGACCTCGAAGCTCATCGGGATGCCTCTCGTTCGATCGTGGGGGTCATCGCGTCACCGAGCCGGTCGGGGTGCCGATGTGGTCGTGCGCGCGCTGGAGCACGTCGAGCACGTCGACGCCGACGTGCACGAACTCGGTGACGCCGGCGGCGAGCTCGGCCTCTCGGCGCTCACCGGGGTTGCCGGCCAGGTAGACGTTCGTCACACCTGCGGCGACGAGCGCCGAGGCCATCGCCTCGGCACGCTCGGCGTAGAGCGCGTCCGAGGAGCAGATGCACACCAGGTGGGCGCCGTCGGCGAAGACGTCCGCCACGGCGTCGGCCGGGTCGTCGAAGCCCACGGTGGCGCCACGCTCGCTGGTGACCGCCTGGATGCCGCCAGCCTCGAAGAAGTTCTTCGCGAAGGTCGCCCGGGCCGTGTGCGTCGCGACCGGACCGAGGTTCACGAGGAAGACCTTCGGACGCGAACCGGTGGCTGCAAGATAGGCGTCCGAGCCGTCACGAAGCCGTTCGAACTGCTGTGCCCACCGGACCCGCGGCAGTGCCTCGATCTCGGTCGGGACGTCGCCGGACGGCTTGGCTGCGGCGGGGCCCGCCTGGGCCGTGGCCCGGGAACGCAGGGTGCGCAGGTCGGGCTCGGTGCGGTCGAGGGGCGACTCGCCGATGTCGGGGAACTCGCTCACGCCGGTGATCGGCTCACGACGGGTGGCGACCCGACGGAGGCGCTCGTCGCGCACCTCGGTGATGCGAGCGGCGAGCGAGCCGTCGACCAGGATGGCCGGCAGACCACCCGCGGCCTCGAACTCCTGGAACATCGCCCACGCCGCGGTCGCGATGTCGTCGGTGAGGGACTCGACGTACCAGGAGCCGCCGATCGGATCGACGACCCGGCCGACGTTCGACTCCTCCTGGAGCAGCAGCTGCGTGTTGCGTGCCATGCGGCGACCCAGCTCGACCGGTTCGCCCAGCTCGGCGTCGAAGGCGAGCGCGGTGACCGAGTCGGCGCCGCCGACACCCGCGGCGAAGGTGGCCGCGGTGACACGCAGCATGTTGACCCACGGATCACGGGTCGTGAGCATGCGCTCGGCGGTGCGCACGTGCAGGACCGGCGCCGAGGCTGCGGGGCTCGCGCCGCATGCCGCGGTCATCGAGGACCAGAGTCTCCGGGCGGCCCGGAGCTTCGCGATGCCGAGGAACACGTCGGCATCCGCGCCGAGGGTGACCTCGATCTGGGCGCATGCGCCGTCGGCGTCCAGGCCGACCGTGGCGAGCGCCCGCAGGTAGGCGGCCCCGGTGCTGAGCATGATCGCCAGCTCCTGGACCTCGCTGGCGCCGGACTCGACGTACGGCGTGGTGTCGACGCTGACGGTGCGGACCGACGGGTGGGTGCGCGACGCCCGTGCGGCCAGCGAGGACAGCTCGACCAGCGCGGGCTCGATGCCCTGGGGGAGGCGGCCCGAGGCGGCGAGCACACCGAGGGGATCGGCCCCGAACCCTCCGCTCACCGTCGTCGGGTCGAGGTCGTGGGACTCCCACACGGCCATGAGCTGCTCCGCGGCGCGGGCGAACTGCGCGCCGGCCTCGAGGTGGACCGGTGCGAGGTCGAGGAAGACGCCCTCGAGCACGGACTCGAGGTCGGCGGTCGAGCCGACGAGCGTGCCGTCGACCCCGCCGAGCTGGGCGAACTCGGCGTCATGCGGCGTGAACCCCGCGCGGAAGGCGGCGTCGTAGCGGACCGTGAGCTCGGTGGTGCCTCGTTCGAGCTCTCGCAGCGCCGTCTTGTTCGCGTCGGCGGGATCCGGTGCGGTGATGAGCGTGCGAACACCCCAGGCACCGTCGGGTCGGGCCGATGCCGAGCCGCCGCGGGTGAACGGTGCGGCACCGGGCAGTCCGGCGACGTCACCGCCGTCGAGCGCGTCGTCGCGGGTGTAGAGCGGGCGGACGAGCAGCCCTCCTGGCGTCCGTGACTCGAGCTTCGACAGGGGCGCGCCCTTCAGCACCTTCTCGACGAGAGCGAGCCACTGCTCTTCGGTCGCCGGTGGGAAATCACCGGCGAACGTCGGTTCGGCCTCGGTCGTCACGCCCCTACCTCCATGGGTCAGGCTCCAGTGCTGTCGAATGCCGCTGCGCGGCGCCCGCCCGTGCCGGGGGCACGCGCGGGCAGCAGGCTACCGGAGGGTCCGCTCGTGGTTCGAAGCCGGAGGTCCGGACGCCTACGATCGCCGGCGTGAGCACGCTGACCACCACCTCGTTCGACACGATCATGCTCATCCTCCGTGTCGTCGCCGGACCGACGATCTTCGCCCACGGCTACAACAAGATGTTCCGTGGCGGGAAGATCCCGGGCACCGCCGGCTGGTTCGACTCGATGGGGATGAAGCCCAACGGCAAGGTGCACGCCTACCTGGCGGCCTGCACCGAGATGGGATGCGGCCTGCTGATCCTGGTCGGCTTCCTGACGCCCTTCGCCGCCGCCGGCGTGATCGGCACCATGGTCGTCGCCGGCTGGACGGTCCACCGCAAGGCCTTCTTCATCGTCAAGGAGGGCTGGGAGATCGTCATGGTCATGGCCGTGCTCTTCTGGGCGATCGGCGCACTCGGCCCCGGTCAGTGGTCGATCGACCATGCGCTCGACCTGAGCGCCACCATCAACGACGGCTTCGTCGGCGCGGCGATCGCCGCCGGTCTCGGCATCGGCGCCGGTGTGCTGACGCTGGTCGCCTGCTACCGGCCACCCGCCAAGGACAGCTGAGTTCGGTCAGACTGGGGCGATGACCGACGCCGCCCCCGATCTGCTCGAACCCGTGCCCGAGGACTGGACGCGGGCCCTCGCCGTCGCGGCGCACCCCGACGACCTCGAGTACGGCGCGGCTTCGGCCATCGCCCGCTGGACCGACCAGGGCAAAGAGGTCACGTACCTGTTGGTGACCGACGGCGAAGCCGGTATCGACGGCATGGCCCCGGCCGAGGCCGGCCCGCTGCGCAGGGGCGAGGAGATCGCCTCGGCCGCCGAGGTCGGAGTCGACACCGTCGACTTCCTGGGTCTGCCCGACGGCCTGGTCGAGGACGACCAGCACACCCGGCGCCTGCTCGCAGCGAGCATCCGGCGGCACCGTCCCGAGGTGCTGATCTGCCCGAACTTCCGAGAGACGTGGGGCATGCCGAGCTGGAACCACGTGGACCACCGCAAGGTCGGCGTGGCGCTGCTCGACGCAGCTCGCGATGCGGGCAACCGCTGGATCTTCACCGAGCTGATCGGCGAGGGACTCGAACCCTGGAGCGGCGTCCGCTTCGTCGCCTTCAGCGGTTCTCCGCAGTCGACCCACGCGGTCGACATCTCCGCTCACCTCGAGCGCGGCATCGCGTCGCTCGAACGGCACCGGGTCTACCTCGATGCCCTGCCGCCCGGGACCATGGGCACCGACCCCGAGGCGATGCTGCGTGGCTTCGGCGAACAGGCCGGCCCGCGGCTCGGCGTCGAGCTCGCCGTGCCCTTCGAAGTCATCCCGGTCTGATCGCCCAACGGTCGAGGAGGAGCAGATGCCGAAGGACCATGTGGCCGAGACCGTCGGGTCGAACGAGATGGACTGGTCGCGCGACGAGGACTTCCTGGGACTCGCGCCGGACGACGAGCCCGGTCGGTTCGGCTTCACCGTCGAGAACCGTCTCGCTCGTCTCGACGGGCGCCTGTACGGCGGGACCGCCATCGCCGTGTCGGTCGTGGTCGCCGAGGCGATCTCGGAGCGTGCAGCGCTGTGGATGACGACGCAGTTCGTCTCGACGGCCCCCGCTGCAGCTCGGATCACCGTCGTGGGCGAGGTGCTCGCACCCGGCCGCCGCACCAACCAGGTCCGGGTGACCGCGGTCGACGAGTCCGGTGCCGTGATGTTCGCGTCGCTCGGGGCCACCGGCCATCTGCGCGACGCCGGCCTGACCGGCACGTTCGAGCACGCGCCGACGGTGAGCAGCCCGGACGACTCGGCGGACACCGGCGGGCCGTTCATCGCGATGCTGCGCAACGCGGGGGTCACCGAGCTCCCGACGTTGCCTCGTGACGTCGGGTTCTCGTCGGTGGTCGAGTTCCGCGAGCCGGACGTGCTCGACCACCCCGACCGCGGCCCTGGCCGGATGTGCGTCTGGTGCCGACGTCGCGACCGGGTGCCGCTGAGCCCGGCGATGTTGTCCTACGTCGCCGACATGGTGCCGTTGTCGGTCGCCCACGGCGCACGACGCATCGCCGGCGGCGTCAGCCTGGACAACACGATCCGCTTCGCCGCAGCGGCGCCGTCGGAGTGGGTGCTGTTGGACCTGCGGGCCCACTTCGCCGCCGGTGGGTACGGCCACGGCGTCGCCCACGTGTGGAGCGAGGACGGCGAGCTGCTCGCCACCGCGAGCCAGACGGCGTCGATGTTCGAGTTCGACGGCGCGAGCGCGCCCTGGTCGCGGAACGACTGACTCACAGAACAGCTGGGTCCCGCCGGGTACCTTCACGCCATGTCCGAACCGATCCCCACGGCGCCGAGCCTCAAGGTCCTCCAGCTGAACGCAGGGTCGCTGCTCGAGCACGGGTGGGAGGACCGGCGCCACGAGATCGTCGCGTGGATCGACGAGCTGGCTCCCGACGTGGTCTGCCTCCAGGAGATCTGGGAGCGCATCGACGACCCGACGACCAACACCGCACGATGGATCGCCGAACAGGCGCAGGGCGACTGGCACACCCACTTCGGCGGTGCCGCGTTCGACGAGGCGCTGTGGCCCGACGCGGGTGTGCACTTCGGCTCGGCGATCCTGTCGCGCTGGCCGTTCGAGACCACGGGCTACCTGGCCCTTCCGGTCGAGGACGATGCCGACGATCCGTTCCCCGCACTGGTGCCGTGGGAGCTGGTGCACGCGAGGACCGCAGGGCTCGACGTCTTCAGCTGCCATCTGGCCTCGGCGCCCGTGCACGGGCACCACCGACGTCGCCAGGTGCTCGCCATCGACGAGTACGTCCGGACGGCCCGGGGCGACCTCGACGGCACGACCGGCACGCGGCGGCGCCGGGATTCGGTGCCCGCCATCATCTGCGGCGACTTCAACGCGGAGCCCGACAGCGACGAGATCCGCTTCATGACCTCGCTGTGCGACCTCGAGGGTCGGCGCACCTACTACCAGGACGCGTGGCGCGTCGCCGGCGACGGTGGCCCGGGCTGGACCCAGCAGTGGCGCACGCACCCGATCGCCGCGGCGATCAACGTGCCCCGCAAGCGGATCGACTACGTCTTCGTCGGCGACGCGTTCAACCGCGTCGACGGTGCGGGTCGGGTGCTGTCCGCCGAGCTCGCCCTGCACGAGTCCCTGACCGGCGTGATGGCCAGCGACCACATCGGCCTGGTCGTCGAGGTGCGCTGGCCGGACCGGCCTGCGGGCTGACCCCCCGTCAGCCGAAGCTGTCCCAGCGCACGGCGCCGTCCCACACCTTGGGGTAGTAGCGCTGCAGGTAGCGCGCGAACTCGTCGATGTGACGGCCCATCTCGGCTCGTGCACGTTCGGCGTCGCCCGCCGCGATGGCCTCGTAGATCGACCGGTGTGCCGCGATCACCGCGTCCCGCCGGGTCTCGGGGTAGTCGACACCGAGCGCGGTGCCGTCGGTGATCCAGTGCAGCGAGGCCGTCAACAGCCCGAACAGCGGGTTGCCCGAGCTCCACGCGATGGCATCGTGGAACACCTCGTTCTGTCGCAGGAACTCGTCCTCGTCGTCGACGCACTCCTCCATGCGCTCGACCGACCTGCGGATCTGCTCGAGGTGGACCTCGTCGCCCCGCTCGGCGGCCTGGGCGGCCATCGCGGGTTCGAGCAGCTGTCTCGCCTCGACGATCGAGCGGAACGGCGTCGACAGCAGCTCCATGAACAGCGCCAACGAGGTCCCGAAGTCCTGCGCGTCGGGGGTGTTCACCTGGGGTCCACCGCCGGGACCGGGCTTCATCGTGATCACGCCCTGCATCTCGAGGAACCGCAGCGACTCGCGCAGGGTGCCCCGCCCCACGTCGTACTGGGCCAGCATCTCGCGCTCCGAGGCCAGCTTCGCCCCGGGCTCGAGGCCTGCGCGAGTGATCTGGGCGACGATCTGCTGCGCCACGACCAGCGCCGTCTTCTTGCTGCGACCCGGTCGGGTCCTGCGATGCGTCTCGACCGGCGTGGCCGAGGGCGAGTCGTGGTTCATCGGCGTCTCGTCATTCCCGGGGGCTCGTGGTGCCGTCGTCCGCAC
>JAFAFN010000210.1 GCA_023423475.1 Actinomycetes bacterium
CGCGACGGGTTCCGTCGCGCCCTCGCCTACGGTGGCTCGCCACATGTCCGACACACTCCTCGCTGGGGGGATCACGCAGCGCTTCGGTGACCGTGAGGTGCTCGAGGGCGTCGACCTGACCGTCGACGCCGGTCGGGTCACGGGGCTCGTCGGACCCAACGGCGCGGGCAAGTCCACGCTGATGCGGATCCTCTTCGGGGTGATCGAACCCGACGCCGGCACCCTGGCGTGGCGCGGTCACGAGCCGACCGACGCGGATCGTCGCTCGTGGGGCTACATGCCCCAGGAGCGTGGGCTCTACCGGGACATGCGAGTGCTCGACCAGCTCGTGTGGATCGCTCGCCTGCACGGTCTCGACGCCGCCACGGGCAAGCAGCGGGCGATCGACCTGCTGGAACGACTCGGCCTGGCCGACCGCTCCGGGGACGAGGTCGAGAAGCTCTCCGGCGGCATGGCGCAGCGGGTGCAGCTCGCCGCGGCGATGGTGCACGACCCGGACCTGCTCGTGCTCGACGAGCCGTTCAACGGGCTCGACCCGGTCGCGGTGGAGTTCCTCTCGAACGTGATCCTCGACCACGTGCGCTCGGGCCGTCACCTGCTCTTCTCGAGCCATCAGCTCGACCTGGTCGAGGACCTGTGCGAGGAGATCACCATGATCCACCACGGTCGTGTCGTGCTGCACGGGGACGTGCGAGAGCTCAAGGCCCAGAGTCCCGATCGCTACCTCCGCGTCGACGTCGACGTCGACCCGACGTGGGTCGACGCGACGGTCGCCGCGGTCACCAGCACCGATGCATCGGGCTCACGGGTCCGACTCGAGCCGGGTGCCGACGCCGGCGCCGTGCTCGACTCCATCCGCAGCCGGGCACAGGTCGGCGACTTCGGTGTCCACGCGCCCAGCCTGTCGGAGCTGTTCCTCGACGCGGCCGGAGCGCGACCCGAGGAGCTCGCCGGCGAGGACCTCTCTTGATCGGATGGACGGCGTGAAGGAGCGTGGCGCATGAGCGTGCTGGGCTCGACCGGTCTCGTCGCGGGTCGCGAGCTGCGCGAGACGTTCCGACGCAAGAGCTTCTGGATCGTGCTCGGCGTGATGTTCATCGCGTCGTCTGCGGCGATGATCCTGCCCGACGTGCTCGCGGACGACTCCAACCCCGAGTACGACGTCGCCGTCATCGGCGATGCGCCCGAGCTCGAGGCACTGCTCACGGGGATCACCAAGCAGCTCGACATCGACGTGAAGTACCGCGAGGCGAGCGACGTCGACCAGGCTCGGCGCCTGGTCGAGGACGACCGGATCGACCTCGCCCTGATCGGCGGCGACGACCCACGCATCGTCGCCCGCGCGGACCAGGACGGTCGGATCATGGTCGCGGTGCGCCAGTCGCTCGCGACCCAGGCGATGACCGAGCGGCTCGCCGACGCGGGCCTCGACGCCGAGGAGATCACCGGCGTGCTGTCGGTCCCGCCGGCCCGTCTCGTCGAGGTCGACGAGGAGAGCTCCGGTCGCCAGACGACCGCCTTCGTGATCTCGTTCGTGCTCTACATCCTGCTGCTGACGCTGATGGTGCAGGTCGCCAACGGTGTCGCGGTCGAGAAGTCGAACCGGATCAGCGAGGTGCTGCTCGCGGTGGTGAAGCCATCGGCCCTGCTCTTCGGCAAGGTCATCGGCGTCTGCGCCGTGGGCATCCTGACGCTGCTCACCGTCGCGGTCCCGGTGCTGGTGAAGCTCACCATCGGCGGCAGCCTGCCCGAGGGGATCGGTTCGGCGATCCTCGGCAGCGCCCTCTGGTTCGTGCTCGGCCTGACGCTGTACCTGACGATCGCCGGGTCGCTCGGCGCCCTGGCCGAACGCCAGGAGCAGACCGGATCGGTCATCGCGCCCCTCACGTTCCTGCTCGTGGGCACCTTCATCGTCGCCCAGAGCGCCGCCGACACGTTGCTGGGCACGGTCCTGGCCTATTTCCCGCTCACGTCGCCGCTGATGATGCCGTTCCGCATCGCCCTCGGTGAGTCGAGCTGGGTCGAGATCGTCGGTTCGCTCGCGCTGTTGGTCGCCTCGATCGTGGTGGCGGCTCGGATCGGATCCACCATCTACGCCCGGGCGATCGTGCGCACCGGACGCAAGCTCACGCTGCGCGAAGCACTCCAGTCGAACTGACGGGGCACCGCGCCGAGGTCAGGACCCCAGGTGGTGCTCGACCCCTGCGGCGAACCGCTCGACGTCCTCGGCCGTCGTCGCATAGCTGGTCATCCACCGCACGAGGGACTGGGAGAGGTCCCACTCCCAGAAGAACGACCAGGACTGCAGCGGAGCGATCGCTTCCGGTGGCAGGTGCACGAACACAGAGTTCACCTGCGGCGGTCCGGCGAGGCGTACGCCGTCGATGCCCTCGACGCGCGCCGCGAGCAGGTGCGCCATGTCGTTCGCGTGCTGGGCGTGGCGGAGCCACAGGTCGCCGTCGAGCAGTGCGAGCAGCTGCGCCGCGATGAACCGGCTCTTCGAGGACAGCTGGCCGGCCTGCTTGCGGATGTAGGCCGCACTGGTCGCCAGGTCGGGGTGGAGGAAGACGACCGCCTCGCCGTACATCGCACCGTTCTTGGTCAGCCCGAAGGTCATCACGTCGACGCCGGTGTCCGAGAGCATCGTCGCCGGGTCGCTGCCACCCGCAGCGACCGCGTTCGCGATGCGGGCACCGTCGAGGTGCACCCGCATGCCGTGGGAGTGGGCCCGGTCGCAGATCGCCGCGATCTCGTCGGTCGAGTAGAGCGTGCCCATCTCGGTCGCCTGGCTGATCGACACGACGGCCGGCTGCGGGTGGTGCTCGCTGTCGAGCCAGGCGACGTGCTGCTCGATGTGGTCGGGGGTGAGCTTGCCGTCCGGCGTCGCGACGGGGATGAGCTGCGACCCGGTGAAGCGGGTCGGCGCGCCGCACTCGTCGACGACGATGTGGGCGCTGTCGGGCGTGATGACGGCCTGCCATGGCTGCAGCAGGGTGCCCAGCCCGACGACGTTCGCGCCGGTGCCACCCCAGCACAGGTAGGTCGAGACCTCTCGGTCGAAGAGCTCGTTCATCGCCGCTTCGGCCCGGCGAGTCCACGGGTCCTCGCCGTAGGCCAGCGCGGGGCCGGCGTTCGCCGCAGCGAGCGCGTCCATCACGCTCGGCGCGACACCGGCGGCGTTGTCGCTGGCGAAGGAGTTGACCGGGACGGGAGGCACCTCGGGCGTCGTCATCGGGTCCATCTTGGTCCGGGTGTGGGTCATTGTGCCCGGCGAGGGTCTGGGCGGATCAGGGATCGCCGAGGACGGCGGACCGCCGCTTGTCGACGAATCGTGCCGGGACGCGGAACAGCCCCCGGTCCGGGCGAGGACTCGGGGGCTGTTCGCTCCGGTGGCGTGGTGTGTCAGAGACGTGCTCGGGAGGTGCTCACCAGTGCGAGGACGAGTCCCACCACTCCGATCGCTGC
>JAFAFN010000258.1 GCA_023423475.1 Actinomycetes bacterium
CTGGTCACCCCTGCCCCTGTCGGTCCGCGACGCTCGTCGCGTCGCCGCCCCGCTGCGCGAGCGCTTGTCGCGCGCTGTGGCACCCGCACGCGCGAATGCGTCGGACGATCGTGCCCTGCTCGCGGCCCGCAAGGTCTCGGTCACCTACGGCGACGTCGTCGCGGTGCGCCAGGTCGACCTCGACCTCTTCGCCGGACAGGTCGTCGCCCTCATGGGCCGCAACGGCTCCGGCAAGTCCTCGCTCATGTGGGCGGTGCAGGGCTCCGGTGCTCGGTCGGCGGGCAAGGTCCAGGTACGGGACGGCGGCAGCGTTGACGCGACCGACCCGGCGAAGCTCGACCCCGCGGCCGCGCGCCGACTGGTCGGACTCGTGCCCCAGACCCCCGCCGACCTGCTGTACCTGGCCAGCGTCGCCGAGGAGTGCGCGCAGTCCGACGAGGACGCCGGCGCCGCGCCGGGCACCTGCGACGCACTGCTCGAGCGCCTCGTGCCGGGCATCGACCGAACGGCGCACCCGCGGGATCTGTCCGAGGGCCAGCGGCTGTCGCTCGTGCTCGCGATCCAGCTCACGGCGTCGCCGACGGTGATGCTGCTCGACGAACCGACCCGCGGCCTCGACTACGGAGCGAAGGCGAACCTGGCCACCGTGCTCGCCGAGCTCGCGGCGGACGGCCACGCCGTCATGGTCTCGACCCACGACGTCGAGTTCGTCGCGGCGGTCGCCGACCGCGTCGTCGTCATGGCCCAGGGTGAGGTCGTCGCCAACGGCCCGACCTCCGAGGTCGTCGTCGCGTCGCCCGCCTTCGCACCGCAGGTCGCCAAGATCCTCGCCCCGGAGCCCTGGCTCACCGTGCGCGACGTCGCCGCGGCGCTCGAGGTCCTGTCGTGAGCGCCCCCGTCGCCGGTGGGACGAGAGCGCATCCGGATCGACACTCGGTGGTCCGCATCGGCCTCCGACCCGCCGCGGTGCTCACGCTCGCGTCGATCGCGGGACTGGCGATGTTCCTGTGGCCGCTGCTGTTGCAGGCCCCGGAGGAGTTCTCGCACAACACCGACGCACCGTTCATCTTCGTGCTGATCCTCCCGGCGATCATCGCCGTCGTGCTCGCCGAGCTCAGCTCCGGCGGCATGGACACCAAGTCGCTCGCGATGCTCGGAGTGCTCTCCGCACTCGGTGCCGCGTTGCGTCCGATGGGTGCGGGTGTCGCCGGCATCGAGACCGTCTTCTTCCTGCTCGTGCTGGCGGGACGTGTCTACGGGCCCGGCTTCGGGTTCGTGCTCGGCAACACGACGCTGTTCGCCTCGGCGTTGCTGACCGGCGGCGTCGGACCCTGGCTGCCCTTCCAGATGATGGCGTCCGCGTGGGTCGGTCTCGGCGCAGGGCTGCTGCCCAGGGCCAAGGGACGTGCCGAGATCTGGATGCTCGTCGCGTACGGCATCTTCGCGGCCTACATGTTCGGCTTCCTGATGAACATGTGGTTCTGGCCCTACTCGATCGGCGACGGCACCCAGCTGTCGTTCGTGCCGGGGGACGCGGTCCTCGAGAACCTGCACCGCTTCGTGCTGTTCACGCTCGCCACCTCGACGTGGGGCTGGGACACCGGACGGGCGATCACCAACACGATCGCGATCCTCGTGCTGGGCCCCACGGTGCTCGCGACCCTGCGTCGAGCGACCCGACGAGCCGCCTTCGACGCACCCGTCACGTTCGAGCCAGGACGCGACACGGGCGCAGCATCGACCTGAGTCGACGCTGCGCCCGCACGCGGGGGATTCAGGCTGCGGGCTGACTCAACCAGCGAGTGCAGCGGGCCACACCTCGTCGAAGAGGGCGACCATCGCATCCATGGTGGCGAGCCGATTCGGCTCCGGCAGCGTGAGCTTCCACGCGTAGGCGCCCTGGTTCGCCGGGACGGCGTCGTTGACGCCCTGGAACGCGAGCAACGCATCCCAGGCCGACGTCGGGATCGGGTCGCCGAGGGACTCCAGCGCGCCGATGACCAGACCCGTGGAATCCGCGTCGGACTCCTGGGTCGGACCAGCAGGGCTGGTGCCCCAGCCGCCGTCGTCGCCGCGCACCGAGGTGAACCACGATGCCGGATCGACGTCCGCTGCGACCCCGACGGCGCTCAGCCCCAGGACTGCGAGGGCGGACCCGTTCGAGTCCTTGAACTGCCACATGGCCGGGTTCTCGACGCAGTCACCGGTGGTGGCAGCGCGGTACATCATCCACGAGCCGTCGTCGCACTGCTGGTCGACCAGCCATGCGGCACCGGCATCGATGCTCGCCGGCCGAGGGCTGACGAGCGACAACGCGGCGAGGGCGAGCCCCTGGCGGAACGCACCGTCGAACGCGGCGTACTGCGTGCCGTAGAGCCCGTTCGGCTGCTGCGTCGCCTCGAGGCGTGCCACGAGGTCGCTGCCCCGCACGTCGCGAGGATCGTCGCCGTGCGCGACGACGGCCATGATGACCCGGGCGAGCGCACCCGGACGGTCGCCTGCGCCCTCGTCGATGTAGGACTCCTTGGCATCGAGCAGCGCCTCGTAGCGGACCGAGGACGTCGCTCCGCCGACACCGAGGGCATCGAGGTTGGCCACCGCGAGCACGCCGTTGCCGTGGTCCGGGAACTCGGGGCTCCACACGTTCGGCATCACGCCGGTCGTGTCGAACTGACCGAGCACCCACGCCGCCGCGGCGTCGAGCGACTCCTGCTGCACGGTCGGGCCGGGCAGCGTCGTCGTGGTCGAGGTGGTCGTGGTCGACGTCGTCGTCGAAGGACCGGGATCCGGCGGCACGCAAGCCACCAGCACGCCGACGAGCGCGACGACGGGGACGATCAGGTGGCGCCTCATGGCGTCACCGGACCGGAGGTGCCGACACGGGGCGGCTGGGCGTTCTGGCCGTTGGCGAAGAGCCAGAAGCGCCAGCCCTCGACGTGGCCGGGCTGAGGTGCGGGACCCTGGGTGAAGCCCCACTCGCTGTAGGTCCACGGCTGTCCGGCCGACGTGGCCTTCCAGTAGGACCAGTAGCCGCCGGTCGTCCAGCAGTAGGGATGCCCCTGGGTCGGCAGGCCGTTGAGCTGGCACACCGTGCCGGGCCAGTTGCCGTGGTGATGGGTGAAGCCCGCGCGCTCGAGCGCCGCACGACCGGTGGCCTGCGGACCGAGGGCGCAACGCACGACCACCGAGTTGTCGAAGCCGACGAAGTCGACCACGACGGTGACACCCTCGGTGCCGGTGCAGCGACCGTTCTTGTAGGTCGACGGCACTGTGGTGGTGGTGCTGGTCGACGTGGGAGTGCTCGTCGTCGACGTGCCGCCACCACCCGAGGGTGGTGG
>JAFAFN010000301.1 GCA_023423475.1 Actinomycetes bacterium
GCCCCGCACGGGTCAGGGTACGGGTGTCCGACGGGAACCGGACAATTCATGACGGATCCGATTGTAGCAAAGTTGAGTCGCCTCGCATCAGGTTCTGTGGAGGGGCTGAGAACACGCTCACCAGCCACATCTCCCGACCCGTCGGGCCAGCCACATCTCCCGACCCGTCGGGACAGCCACATCTCCCGACCCGTCGGGACGTTGGCCCCGTGTGCTCGGGACACGCGCTCCCTGACGGTGGACCACGACACGTCGAGGGATCAGCCCGACACGTCGAGGAACCACGAGGAGCACGATGTCATTCGATCCATCCACCCCTGCCCGAGACCGGCGACACCGGCGCCGCGGCACCACGGCCGTCGTCGCCGGCGGCCTCTGCATCGCCGCACTGCTCACCGCCGCGTGCAGCAGCGACGACGCCGCGGACCCCACCACGACCACCGAGCACGCCGAGCACAGCCCCGACGGTGGCGACGTGCCATCCGACGGCGACGCGCAGGACGGGCCGGCGCCGCTCGAGGGCGAGGCGATCTCCGAAGAGGCCTGCGGGCACTTCGGGACGCTCAGCGCGTCGATGGTCGGCGACCCCAGCATCGCCGGCCCGTCGCTCGAGATGTTCGTCGACAGCCTCCCGGCCGAGCTGACCGCTCCCGGCACCGTCGTCGTCGACGGACTCAGCGCTGCGTTCGAGGGCGACGAGGAGGCGATGTTCGCCCCCGAGTTCGTCGAGGCCCACGAGCAGGTCGGCGACGCGATGTGGGCCGGCTGCGAGGCGGCGTCCCGGCTCGACGTCACCGGCGTGGACTACGGGTTCGAGGGGCTCCCCGCCGAGGTGCCCGCCGGCATGATGGCCCTGAAGTTCACCAACGGGACCAGCTCGTCGGAACCGCACGAGCTCATCGTCCTGCAGCGCCCGCCGGGCGACACCACGCCCATCGACGAGATCGCCACGATGTCGCCCGACGAGGTCATGGCGGACTTCCCGATGGTCGGTGTCGTGTTCGTCGACTCGCCCGAGGGATCGTCGGCATCGTTCATCGACCTGCCGACGGGCTCGTACGTCGCCATCTGCACCATCCCCGTCGGCGGCGCCGAGACCGGCGACCCCCACGCCGCCCACGGGATGATCGCCGCGCTGGAGGCGGTGTGAGGTCCACGGGGTGGGCATGGTCCGGTGTGGGCGCCGGGCTGTGCGGGATCGCCGTCTTCATCGTCGCCCCGACCATCGCGGACCATCCGGATTCGGCGATGGCCGACAACGACGTCCTGGTGAGCTACCTGACCGACTCGGCACCGATCGCCTGGGCATCCCAGGTCATCACCGTGCTCGCCGCCGTCTTGCTGGTGGTGTTCGCCGCGGGGCTGTCACGGCGGCTCACCGAACAGGAGCCGATGGGCTCGTTGCTGCCAAACGTCGCCTCGTCGGGCGTGCTGCTCACCGCGGCCCTGTGCCTCGTCGGCGGCGGCATCTGCACCGAGCTGTTCTGGCACCTCATCCAGGATCCCGGCAAGGTCGACCCCGACACCATCGCCGCGGCCGTCACCATCTTCAACACGATGCCGTGGGTCTGGGCCGGGCTCGGGATCAGCGCGGGCGCCACGGCGGTCGCCGCGCTGCGCCACGGCTCGCTACCGAAGTGGATCGGGGTCGTGAGCGCGGTGATGGCGGCGCTCGTCGTGCTCACCCAGGCCGTGCCGCTCCAGTACATGGCGCTCCTGCCGGCGTCGGTGTGGCTCGTCGTCGTCGGCATCGCCTTCACGCGGCGTCGTGAGGTGGCCGAGCGGCCCGAAGCCGCCGCCGCCCGCGTCGGGTCCTGAGCAGCAGGACATGACGCCCCCGCAACGACCGCTCTGGCAGATTGGACCGGTGTCCACCGATGCCGGAGCGTCTCGTCCCACCGAGGGCGGCGGTCACCCGACCGCCGCCCTCGTGGTGCTCGTCGCCGCGCTCGGCAGCGCGTTCGCCGCGCTGGTGCTCGCCTGGCTGAACCGGTCGTCGCTGCATCACGACATCTGGTTCTTCGTCGTCGACGTCACCGACGCGGTCGTCTACGGCCTCGTGGCCCACGTCCTGCTGCGCCGGGTGCGCCACCCGGTCGCGTGGCTCGTGGCGCTCACCGCCGTCGGGGGCGGCATCGCCGCGCTCGGCATGCAGTGGCTGACCTTCCAGGCCGAGCGTCCCGACCTGCCCCAGCTCGCCCTGCTCAGCACCGCACTCGGCTGGGGATGGATCCCCGGCACGCTCTCACTCGTCGTCGTGGTCCCCTGGCTCGTCCGCGACGACCGACTCCCCTGGTTCGGCCGCATCGCGGTCGCCACCGGCACCGCCGTGATCGCGCTGCTCTTCGTCACCCAGCTCACCGACCCGTGGCCCTACCCCGACGGCGAGCCGTTCAGTCCGCTGGCCATCCGCAGCGAGTGGTGGGGCTCGTTCATCATGGATGCCTATCCGCCGCTGATGACCGCGGTGGTGCTGCTCGGTCTGCTCGCCGCTGCCGACACCTATCGCCGGTGGGCGACCCTGCCCGCATCGAGGCGTCGAGGGCTCGGCTGGCTGACCGCCGGTGCCCTGCTGCTGTCGGTCTCGTTCATCCCGGTCGCCGCGATCAACTCCTTCGGCGCCGACATGAACGCGATGTTCACCCCGCTCACCCACCTCGCATCGCAGGCGTTCTTCCCCGCAGCGATCCTGGTGGTGGTCCTCGGCCAGCGCCTCTGGGGCATCGACCTGGCGGTGAGCAGGGCGCTCGTGTGGTCGCTGCTCACCGCCGCGGTGGTCGCGAGCTACGTGGTGATCGTCACCGTGGCGACCAGGGTGCTGTCGATCCAGGACGACGTGCTGCAGGTCGCGGCTGCCGCCGTGGTGGCCGCCGGGTGTCAGCCGGCCAAGGTGTGGATCCAACGTCGCGTCGACGTCCTGGTGCACGGCGGGAGCCGCGAGCCGATGCGACTCGTCCGCGACGTCGGCGACGGTCTCGACCGCGTCGCACCGGGCGAGCTGCTCGACGAGGTGGTCGCATCGATCCGCACCTCGCTGCGTCTCGACCGCGTCGCGATCGTCGTGGGTGACGAACGACGACCGGTCGCGACGAGTGGCGGAGTGCACGGCCCGTCGGCGCCTCGAGGGGACGAGGGGCGCACGATCCCCCTGGTGCTGCACCAGCGCGACGTCGGACGCCTCGAGGTCGAGCCACGTCCCGGCGAACGACTCGACGCGAGGACCGTCCAACTGCTCGACGGCCTGGCGCCGCTCGTCGCCGCGACCGTGGAGCTGACCGAGACCTCTGCTGCGCTGGCCGACTCACGACGCCGGCTCGCCGTGGCGCGTGACGCCGACCGCCGTCGACTCCGACGTGAGCTGCACGACGGACTCGGTCCCGCACTTGCCGGCACCGCCCTCGCGTTGCGGGCGGGCGGCAACTTGCTGGCATCGGACCCCACGCGGGCGGGTTCGCTGGTCGACCGATCCGCGGACGAGCTCGATCGTCTGGTCGAACAGGTCCGCTCGATGGCGCGGGGGTTGTTGCCTCCGACGCTCGACGAGGACGGTCTGGTCCCGGCGTTGCGCGAACTGGCCGAGGTCACCTCGGGCTCCGGCATCGACGTCACGTTGGACGCGCCCGTACGCCCACGGCTCTTCGCGGAGGATGCGACGGCGATCTACGCGGTGGTCGCCGAGGCCGTCCGCAACGTGGTTCGGCACTCCGGGGCGACGACGTGTCGCATCGAGCTCAGCGTGCACGAAGTCGCCGGGACCGACCGGCTCGTCGTCCGTGTCGTCGACGACGGTGTCGGGATCGAGCCGTCGGTGACCCCGGGGGTCGGGCTGACGTCGATGCGAGAATGGGCCGGTGAGCTCGGTGGCGACGTGACGGTGGATCCGGCGGATCCGACGGGGACCGTGGTCACCGTCGTGGTGCCGTTCCTCGAGCGCACCGTGGGCGACGATGCCCGACGCCGCACCGACGCGGGGAGCGACGATGACTGACGCCACGCCCCCCGATGATACCCGGCACCTGCGGGTCATGGTCGTCGACGACCACCCGATGTTCCGGATGGGACTGGTCGCGTTGCTGACCTCGCTCGACGGCATCGACGTCGTCGCCGAGGCCGACCGGACCGAGGCGGCGATCGAGGCCGACCGGACCCACCGGCCCGACGTCATCGTCATGGACCTGCACCTCGAGGACAGCTCGGGCATCGAGGCCACACGTGAGATCGTCGCCGAGCGCCCCGAGGTCGGTGTGCTCGTCGTGACCATGCTCGACGACGACGACTCGGTGTTCGCCGCGATGCGAGCGGGAGCCCGCGGCTACCTGCTCAAGGGCGCATCACCCGAGGAGCTCGAGCGCGCGGTCCGGGCCGTCGCCAACGGCGAGGTGCTGCTCGCTCCTGCCATCGCAGGTCGAGCGATGGCCTACATGGCAGGGCTTCGCTCGGGCGGCCCGATGCCCTTCCCCGATCTCACCGCACGCGAACGAGAGGTGCTCGACCTGGTGGCGTCGGGACTCGACAACCTGTCGATCGCACGACGCCTGACGCTCAGCTCCAAGACGGTTCGCAACCACCTGTCGAACATCCTGACCAAGCTCCAGGTCGCGGATCGGGCGCAGGCCATCGTCCGGGCGCGGGAGGCCGGCATGGGCGGATCGAACTGAGCAGTCCCGCCGTGACTCAGCGCCGCAGCCGGGTCCGCAGCTTGCGGGCCGCACCGTTCGCGGAGCGCACGGCGTCGTAGCCGCGTGGCCCGGTCGCACGCAGCGCCGTGGCCGCCAGCCGGAGCCGCCAGTAGTCGGGCCGACGACGCAGCTCCGGCCAGCGTCGGGCCCCTCGGTCGAGGTACTGCAACGCCATGGCCGGATCCTGGCGATCGTTGAGCGACTGCCAGGCGAGGATCTGGTCCGCGCTCGCCTCGGCCTGCGGACGCAGCTTCGCCCGCGCCGGCGTGACGTCCGCGAAGACCACGTCGAACAGGTGGGCGTAGGCCGCGTCGATCGAGGCCACGTCGCTCGACGAGTTCGAGTCGTGCCGGCGGTACCGATAGACCACCGTGGGGGTGAGTCCGATGCGCCGTGATGCCGCGATGCGGATCCAGAGCTCCCAGTCCTCGACGTCGATGCGGAATCGGTCCCGGTTGACCTCGAAGACACCGACGTCGTCGAGCACCGCCCTCGGGACCATCACCCCGGAAGCACCGATCGGGTTCTCGGTGACCAGCCGCTCCCACGCCCAGCCCTCGAGGTCCGAGGATCGGATCGCGCCAGTCGGCTCGCCGTCACCGTCGACCACCTCGTACCAGCCGTAGGCGAGCCCGATGCCGGGATCACGTTCGAAGCAGCCCAGCAGGTCGGCCACGGCGTCGGGGTTCCACAGGTCGTCGGAGTCGCAGAACGAGATCAACTCGCCGGTGGACTCGGCGATCCCGCGATTGCGGGCACCGGCCACCCCGGTGTTCTCCTGGCGGACGCAGCGCACCCGGGCATCGCCGAAGCGTCGGACCCATGCGCCGAGATCGTCGTCGCCGCCGTCGTCGATCAGCACGACCTCGAGATCGACCGCGGGCGGCAGACGCTGGGCGAGCACCGACTCCAACGTCTCGGGCAGGTAGCGCAACGAGTTGTGGCACGGGATCACGACCGACACGAGCATGGGGCGACCAGTGTACGAAGCCGACGCGGGTGGGCATCGCGCTTGTCGGGACCGACGAGGCTGGGGCAGCATCGCCGCACTCGATCAGGGGAGGACCCGTGTCCAGACTCGTACTGCTCCGCCACGGCGAGAGCGAGTGGAACAAGCTCAACCTCTTCACCGGCTGGTACGACTGCGACCTGACCGAGAACGGCTTCGCCGAGGCGGTCGCCGCGGGCGGGATGCTCTCCGAGGCGCACATCCGACCCGACGTGCTGCACACGTCGCTCCAGGTCCGGGCGATCCGCACCGCGACGAACACGCTCGACGTGCTCGGCCGCCTCTGGATCCCGGTGCGACGCAGCTGGCGGCTCAACGAGCGCCACTACGGCGACCTCACCGGACGGAACAAGGCCGAGACCACCTCGAAGTACGGCGAGGACAAGGTCAAGGTGTGGCGTCGCAGCTACGACGTGCCGCCGCCCCCGATCACCGAGGACAACGAGTTCAACCCCAACCACGACGTCCGCTACGAGCACCTCCCGACCGAGCTCGTGCCGACCTCGGAGTGCCTCGCGGACGTCGTCGACCGCATGCTGCCCTACTGGTACGACTCGATCGTCCCGGACCTGGCCGCGGGCAACACGGTCCTGGTGGTCGCACACGGCAACTCGCTGCGTGCGCTGGTGAAGCACCTCGACGGGATCTCCTCGGACGAGATCACCGAGCTCAACATCCCCACCGGCATCCCGCTCGTCTACGACCTCGACGACGACTTCCGTCCGGTCGAGGTCAAGCCGGTCACCGACCGCTACCTGCTCGACGCCGACGAGGTGCGGGCACGGGCCGAAGCGGTCGCGAAGCAGGCTGCCGGCGGCTGAGCCGTCGGCTCGGGGTCTAGGCCTCGGCCGACACCAGCCAGGTCCGACCTATCGCCTCGAAGCGCGGACCGACCAGACGGGCGCGCACCTCGGCGCGCACGGACTCCACCGCTGCGGCCCAGCCCTCGGGGCCGAGCCGCGGCTCGAGCTCGGCACGCAGCGCCCGACCGGAACCGCCACCCAGGGCGACCTCGACCCGTTCGTCGACGCCATCGCTGTCGCCGACGCCGAACCGGCACACCACGTCCAGCGCCGCGACGTCGATCCCGCCCCACCCCGCGTCGCCGAGGACCCGGCGCACGTGCCCCTCATCGGCGAGGCCGAGCGGTCCGGGTCGACCGGGGACGGGGGCGGGCGGAGGGTCGTCGGAGAGCTCGAGCAACGGGGCGAGCCCGAGGCTGAACATCTCGGTCTCGTCCGTCCGCCAGCACGCGAAGGTGATCGTGGCGCCGGGCACCGCGGCGCGACGCATGTTCGCGAACGCGGCGACGGGGTCGTCGAAGAACATCACGCCGAAGCGCGAGACGATCCGGTCGAAGGGTCGCCCCGAGCCGATCGCGACCAGGTCCGCGGTCTGTGCGTCGTCGGTCACCACCACGGCGCCGGGCACCCGCGCCGACGCGGCGGCGGTCATCGCCGGCGACACGTCCACACCGACCACCTCGGCCCCGGTCGCCAGCAGCGCACCGAGCAGCGCGCCGGACCCGCAGCCCACCTCGAGCACGTGATCACCGATCGACGCGCCCGAGCGCTCCACGATGGCCTCGGAGAAGGGTGCGAACGCCTCGTCGAAGATGGCCGCGTTGCGGACCCACTCCTCGCCGCCCTTCCTCCAGCTCTCGGCCATCGATTCGTTGGCCACGGCGATCAGTCCGTCGCAGGTGCCGGCAGCACCGGCGCCTTCAGGTCCAGCCGATCCTCCGATTCCGCCCAGAGTCGGCGATAGGCGACGGCGGCCAGGTTGTTCGGCGAGGCGAGCACGGCGGGCACCTGCTCCATGCCCATCCGCTCCACCGCCGACGACGACGGCACCGCTGCGAGTGCGAAGCGTCGATCGCCGCGGACCTGCGTGACGATCTGACGGTGCAGCACCTTGCGCTCGTCGAGCATCGACAGGAACGCGAGCAGCGGCATGCCGGCACGGTGCGCCTGGGCGAAGTCGTCGAGCTGGTCGAGGCTGCGCAGCGACAGCGGCGCCGGGATGATCGGTGCCAGCAGCAGGTCCGACGCGGCGATCACCGACTCGGTGACGACACCGAGCCCCGGCGCGCAGTCGAGGATCACGACGTCGTAGACCCCCTCGAGCGGACGCAGCAGCTTGCGCAGCACCCGGTCGGGCCAGCGGCGTGTCGACAGGATCGTGTCGACCACGCGGAACGACGGGTCCGCGGGCAACAGGTCGAGTCGTTCGTAGTCGGTGTGGCGGACGTACGCCTCGAGCTCGCGCTTGCCCCCGAGGATGCGGGTCGCGCCGCCCTTGACCTTCGCCCGCGCACGGAAGCAGTGCGTCGCGGCACCCTGGGGGTCGAGGTCCCACAGGAGCGTGCGGTAGCCGGCCTCGGCGGCGAGCACGGCGACGTTGACCGCTGCCGCGGTCTTGCCCACCCCGCCCTTCGCGCCGGCGACGGCGACGACCCTCAACGTGGCCCACCCGACGCGCGTGACACCAGTACGACTCCGATCA
>JAFAFN010000307.1 GCA_023423475.1 Actinomycetes bacterium
GCTCCATAAGACGACTCTGCGCAATCAACAGCACTCGAGGCGAGCGACGGAGACGGATCCGTCGGTGCACTCGTGCGACGAGGCCCTTCGGTCCCAGGAGGAACCGCTTCGCCAGCCGCTTCATCGGTCGACGTTGGGAGTACCCGCCTCGGGTCCGAGCGTGGGTCACTCCCAGCTCCGATCCGGAGACCCAAGTGCGTAGCCGTGGCGATTTGCCCGTTCGCTCACGACGTCCCAGATCGTCTCCTGCTGGGCCGCCGTCAGGTGGCGCATCGTCGCAGCATTTCGATTCGCCGGAGCACGCAGTGACGCCTGGGTCATCACCTCCGACGAGAGCGGCACATCGACCAATCGGAGCATCGCTTCGAGGCCGGGGTGCGGGTCATCGACGAAGTCCTCGTAGTACACCGTCATCCAGCGGCTCTCGGGAATACCGGAGAGCGCCTGGTCGCATGCCGCGACTTCCCGAACCCAGATCTCCGCAGCCAGCAGTGTCGGGTCGTGTCCCGAGAGAACTAGGTCGGCCACTCGCTCCCCTCCCAACCACCACACTCTCACGTCGTCGAAGAACGGCACTGCGAGCATCGATCCGACCGCTGCGATCGGATGTCGAACGACGTGCACGACTCGACAGTCGGGGAACGCGGCGCTGAGGTACTCCACCCGACGGGTGTTACGCGTGTTCTTGTTGATGAAGAACCGAGCACCGGGACGAGCGAGATGATGCCGCACGACACGCACCAAGGCAGTCCGTTCCTCATCCGAGAGGTCCTCCGAGGTGAGCACTCCACCGTCTGAGCCGTCGCCGGCGCGCGCACGGACGCGGTTGAAGACGCGGTAGCCCTCAACAGGTCGAACCGAGAGACGACTTGCTGATCCCTTGAACGCACCGGGGACCGGGGGGTGCACTCGACCCAGAGCCGGGAATCGCTGCGAGTAGTTGCTGACCCAGGCTGCTCCCGGATCCGAACAGAGGATCTCGAAGATCATCGTCGTCCCACTCCGACCACTCCCGACGACGAAGAGAACTGGCTGTTGGAGAGGCTTCGAGCGACGGGATGCCGATTCGGAAGCGGGCATCATCGACACCCGACTCCTGTCCCTAGCGGGGCGCTCCACTGGGAGCGATACGTGTGCTCAAGCGTCAACACCGTACGTCGGGCATCAAACGCGGTCGGTTCTCCCGCCGCACGCCCATCAGCGGCGGTAACTGCCCGACCGACAACAGCGAGACGATGACAGAGTGCTTCGCCGTCTCCAGCCGAGACGAGCCACGATGCTGCTACTTCTCGGAGAGCGTCGCCGACCCCGCCGACGTCCGTCGCGACCACCGGAAGCTCCAGCGCCAACGCCTCCATCAGCGCAACAGGTAGTCCTTCGTGATCGGATGACAGGCAGAAGATGTCGAACGCACTCATGATGTGGTGCACGTCGGATCGGAATCCGAGGAAGCGGAAGCGGTCCCCCAGGCCGAGCTTCGCGTGCAGCGCCTTCAGCTCTGCTTCGAGTGGGCCCTGCCCGACCGAGAGGAACACCACGTTGGGGTTCTCAGCGGTGACCCGCTTCGCCACCTCGAGCAACAGCGGGTAGTTCTTCTGCACTCGTAGGTTGGCGACCGTTCCGATGACCACGGTGTCGTCGTCGATCCCCAGCTCGGCGCGTGCGGCTGGGCGGTCCGCCTTGTGTGCGGCGACAGCGTCGACGTCGATGCCGTGGATCAGCGTCTCGACATGCCGCTGGAGTCGCGGTGACACCGTGCTTCGGCAGTCATCGGACACGGCGAAGGCCTGGTGGTTGAGCGGGTAGGTCACCATGTTCGCCAGGCGGGTCGGCGTCGAGTAGCGGTCCCACCGGTTGTGCTCGGTGTAGATCAGTCGGGTCGACGGCGACGCCGCTCGCAGCACTGGGCGAGCGATCGACGCCGGCATCGGCGAATGCGCGTGCACCACGTCGATCTTCTCCCTGCGGACCAGACGAACCAGGTCCGCCACCCAGCGAGGGTCGGAGCCGTTGCCGGTTCCCAATCGGCGCACGGGCACGTCGAGCTCGACGAGTTCGTTCACCACCGAATGCGGGCGATCAACGAGGTAGGCCGCTCGATAGTCGAAGCGCTCGCGATCACCGAACTTGGCGTGGGTGACCAGCAGCCGTTCCATGCCGCCCTGGCCGAGGCCCTTGGCCAACCACAGCACCCGAGTACGACCGTCAGGCCCCATGGTGCAACACCTTGCGCACGGCGGTCACCACTTGGTCGAGCTCGTCGTCGGTCAGCCCTGAACCACTCGGTAGACAGACCCCCGTCTCGAAGAGGCCCGCAGCGACGTCTCCGCCCACGACGGGCACCCCCGCGAAGACCGACTGCAGGTGCATCGGCTTCCACGCCGGGCGGGCCTCGATGCCTTGTGCTGCAAGCGCCTCGCACAACTCGAGCGGAGCGACGCCCGTCGACGGCTCGATCGTGGCGACGGTCAGCCAGCCATTGGGTTTCCCGCGGTCGTCCCACGGCATGAACTCCAAGCCGTCGATGTCGCCGAGCCCGGAGCGGTAGGCCGCGTTGATCTCACGGCACCGAGCGATGATCGACGGCAGTCGTTCGAGCTGCGCCCGGCCCAATGCGGCGAGCAGGTTCGACATCCGGTAGTTGAACCCGACCTCGTCGTGTTCGTAGTGGGCGACGGGCTGGCGGGCCTGCGACGCCAGGTACCTAGCGCGCTCCATGTCCTCGGCGGGCCCGACCAGCGCTCCCCCACCACCGGTGGTCATGATCTTGTTGCCGTTGAAGGAGAAGACGCCGTAGCGGCCGTAGGTGCTGCCCTGGCGGCCCTTCCACGTCGCGCCGATCGCCTCGGCGGCATCCTCGATCATCACCACGCCGTACTCGTCACACAGCTCCGAGAGCCGGTCGAGCTGTGCGCACTGCCCGTAGAGGTCGACGACGATGACGGCCTTGGGCAGCCGCCCCTCTGCCGCAGCGCCCTTCAGCGCTGCCTCGAGCAGCTCGGGGTCCATGTTCCAGGTCTCGAGCTCGGAATCGATGAACCGCAGGGTGGCACCCACGTAGGTCACGGCGTTCGCGGGAGCGATGAACGTGAGCGTCGACACCCAGATCTCGTCGCCCGCTCCGACACCTGCTAGCAACAGCGCCAGGTGGAGACCTGCGGTCCCGCTCGCCAACGCCGCTGCGGCATCGGCGCCGGTCAGCTCGCAGATCTCGGCTTCGAACGCATCGACTTCCGGGCCGAGCGGGGTGATCCAGTTCGAGTCGAAGGCGCGCAGCAGCGCGTCTCGCTCGAGAGCTCCCACATCGGGAGGAGACAGATAGATGCGCCCCACGGGGCGCGACGCTACCGAACAATCGTCAGCGGTCCAACGGGAGGAAGTACCTGTGCTGGTGAGCCAACTGCCGGATCTCGGAGCGATTCACTCCAACATCGCCAGCAGCGCATCGATCGCTGCATCGGCGTCCCCACGAGTCCCCTGGATCGCTGGTGCGTCCCGGCAGACCGCAAGAGCGGCATCCATCGACTCGGACGGACGGAGTGCCGCCGTGACGCAGTTCCTCAGTAGCTGCCCCACCGCCTCGGCCGCCGTCATCGGGACCCACGCGTTGCCGCGGTCCTGATCGAACGCGACTGCAGCGATGAGCCCTACCGGCAAGGGCTCGAGCTCGACCGCGACGTCGTGACGGGTCACGCCGTCGGCGCCCGCCTCGGCGATGTCGATGGGCCGTCGCCAGCCGGTCGCGGTGGCGTGCACCGGGTCGAGGAGTGCGTACTCGTCGCTGAGGACGCTGGCCCCTGCTCGGGCCGCGGCGAGCGCCAGGGAGCTCTTCCCGCCCCCGGACGCTGCAGGGACCAACAGGACCTTGCCCCGCCATGCGATCGCTGCTGCGTGCACCGCGACGCGTCGCCCCAGTCGCTGCACCGCGAAGGCGGTCAGTGTCTGCTCCAGCTGGTCCCATGCCGCGTCGGAAGGATCGTCGCCCGACTCACCGCGTCCAGGGATGATCACCCACTCGTCCGACAACCCGCGCGACAGACGCACCACCCCCGAGCGGACGTCATGACGAACCAGGCCGATCGGCGGCCACCGCCTCGCCAGCTCCGGGAGGAGGTGGCGACGCAGCGCGACCTCGATGCTCTCGCCGCTGTCGGCCACGCCCCAGACCCGGGCCAGCTCAGCCATCAGCTCGCACTCAGGACCTGTGCCACGAGGTCGATGGCCTCGACATCGGAGTAGTACCAGATCCCGTCGGCGGGGACGCGTTCGAACAGCTGTGCGAGCTCGACCAGCCGTTCCGCGGTCGTCCCGGGCGTCGCAGCGATGGAGAGCGCGGCGGCTGCCGCCTGGGCCGGCGACAACGGCACGACAGAGGACGGCCCGGGAAACACGAAGCAGCACCCGACGAGCGGGTAGGTGCCAGAGGGCACTGCGGGTCGCTCGCATTGCCCGAGCTTCCGATCGGCGGCCACCGCCGAAAGGACGCGAGCGTCGACCTCGACCATCGGATCGGGTACCACGACCTCCGCGGTGCGGAGGTCGATCTGCGGAAATCGGCGGTCGACGAGGGCGAGGCCCTTCCGTGCGAGCAGTGGCTGCAGCCGCGGCCCGAAGGCGTAGAAGTTCGCCGGGATCAGCCCGATGCCTCCGTCGGGCGTCAGGACGGGAATCGCGTTGACGCGGGCCCGTCCCGCTCCGCACGGCGACGCGGGACCCTCGATCGTCTCTCGGACGCGCGCCAGCAGCCCCTCAAGGACTCGGGCCGGGTCACGGGACCTGAGGTCGGTTCGCCCTGGCTGCACGAGCAGGTTCCATCCGACCTTGGCCCGGCGGTATCGGCCGTTCGCGACGTCGGGTAGCGCGACGGAGAAGCTGTGGCCGGCCCTCGGGTCGTCCACGCGGGCACCGACGAAGAACGCGTCCAACACCTCGAGCGTGGCGTCGCTGTCGATCCTGACGCCCACGTGGTGCCCGGCGATCCGAAAGACGTGCGAACCCATCCACCGCCGATCGTCGCCACCACCAAGCGCGGGGGCGCAGACGCTGTGGCGTTCGAAGAGATACCGGGGCCCGTCGTCGTGATCGGGTACGTCCGGCTCAGCCTCGAGACCTGCGGCGACTCGAACCAGGTCGAGAACCGCGCCTGCGCCGTGCGCAGGCGGGTGCGCGATCCGGCCGGACGCATCGAGGAGCACCGCCGACGGCGTCCCCACACTGCCGAATGGGAGGCTCTCCTCGGCAATGACCACCGAGGACGTGGCACCGGAGCGGTCGAGGAGCCTGGCGTTCGACTGCGCGTCACCCGTGGCGACGAAGACCATCGTCGTCCCGGCATCAGCGAGCGGCCCCTCCAGCTCGCCGAGCGACGTGGCGATCCCGCCGCAGAAGCCGCAGTGCGGATTCCAGTTGATCAACAGGAGGTCGACGCCGAGCAACTCCTGGCTGTCGAGGAGGACACCGTTCAGCTCCCGAGCCGAGAAGGCGGGGAACTCATCGCCCACCTCCAGATCCGGGATCGGCTCGAAATGGATCTCGGACGCGACCTCATCGGGGGTCACGCCGGCGAGCAGGCCGAGCGACCCCAGCTGTCGAACGAAGGTGACGACCTCCGCCGATTCTGGCCGAGCCACGCCCTCGCCGCCGAGCCTCGACGCGATGTCGCCGACCGAGGTCCTGCCATCGACACGTGACCAGATGGCCGCGCCAAGAGGGCTCAGCACCTGGGCGACGTGGCGGCCGTCGAGGATCACGAGCTCATCACTGACGCTGACCGACTCCAGTCCGTGCGCGACCCGCGGCACGAAGGTCTCGTCGATCTCGGCCGTGGCGAGCGGGTCGGAATGCGGACCTGCGGGGGCGTCGGCTTCGGTGTTGCTCAAACGCCGACCCAGACCTGGCCCCGCGCGCCCGCCCCGCCGTTCGCGGTGCTGAAGCCACCGGTCGTCGAGCCGGCGCCGCCGCCACCCGGGGCGGTGCCCGCTCCACCGTTGGCGTTACCTCCGCCCCCTCCGCCGCTCCCTGCGACGCCGGGATTTGCCGACCCGCCGCCGCCGCCCGTGCCGCTCGACCCGTTGCTGCCGGCACCGCTGGCACCGGCTCCGCCGCCGCCGCCTGCACCGCCTTGTGTGGCGCCACGCCGGTTGGCCCCGCTGCCCCCCGAGTACCTCGTCACTTCGGGGATCAGCGGCCCGCCGGTTCCAGCGACGCCACCACCGCTGCCGGCGCCACCGACCGCTCCGCGGGCACCACCGCCGCCGCCGCTGGCGAACAAGGTGTTGTCATCGACGAACGACGACTTTCCGCCTGGGCCCGCGTTGTTGGAGCCGCCGCTGCCCGCGGAGCCGCCCGCCCCCACGGTGACCGTGTGATCGG
>JAFAFN010000308.1 GCA_023423475.1 Actinomycetes bacterium
CGAGCACCAGGACCGCCACCACGACGAGCTGCCAGCGTCGCGACCGGATCGACACGAGCAGCGCCGTCGCGAGGATCGAGATCAGCGGCAGTGCCGCGACCATGAAGCGGAATTCCATGAAGTCCGAACCCACCGCCGCCAGGTACAGCAGCCAGAGCGCGACGGTCGATGCAACCAGCGGCAGGCTCCGGTGGCGCAGCACCTCTCGCCCCCGGGTGAACACTGCGGGCAGGAGCACGGCGAGTCCGGAGACGAGCAGGAAGAGCACGAGGAAGCTGGCGGCCTGGAGCACCGTGACGGCGCCCTGTCGCTTCGCGACCGCGGTGTTCGGCACGAGCGCGCCGTAGGTGTCGACACGCCAGAGGATCCACGGCACCACGACGATCAGCCCGGGGAGGACGAGCGCCGCCACACGTGCGACCGTCGGCCGTGAGCCGTCCTCGCCGCGCCGCCGTACGAGGTCGACCACGACCCACACGAGCGCGGGGGCGAGCAGCACGATCGAGTCCATGCGGGTCAACACGGCGGTCCCGGCGAGCAGCCCGGTCGCCACGAGCGTCGCAGGGGACGGCGCACGTCCGGTCGCCACCGATCCGATCGCGACGAGCAGGACCGCCGCGATCAGCGCGGTCTGCAGCTGCGTCTCGAGCCCGCCGGTCCCGTAGGCGATGAAGGTGAAGTTCGCCACCAGGACGATCCCGGCGACGTTGCCGAGCACGTCGGACCCCAGACACCTCGCGGCCAGGCGGATGGTGGCCAGGATCGTCACGACCATGGCGCCGAGGCTGACCACGTGCCCGAAGAGCACCGGGTCGATGCCGAGTCGGATCGGCACGGCCAACAAGGCCGTCCAGAGGAAGTTCGTGTACCCCTCGACGTGCTCACCGACGTTGTAGACGAGCCCCCTCCCCTCGGCGAGGTTCCTGGCGTAGCGCAGCGTGATGTAGGCGTCGTCCTGCGTCCAGCGCATCAGTGCCGCCAGTGCGACGGCCACGGCCGTGATCACCGCGGTCACCCGTCGCTGCTCGAACCGCCCCAGCGTCGCCCCGATGAAGTCCGGGACGACGAACCCCCCGGGGCCCTCGGGCTCCTCCGGACCGATCACCACGACCTCGTCGGGCCGCAACGTCACCCGCTCCACTACCGCCATGTCCCACCCTCCTCGCAGTGGTACGAAAGGTAGTGGATGCAATGCTGCCGTTGACACGGAAATGACGTCGGTGCCGATGACCCGATGTGCGCACGATCCTCAACTCTGCCGTCGTGCTGCCGAATGATTCTCAAGTCATTCGGAGGGGCCTCCGATACGAAGTCACCGGATCGGCGGGATCCAGACCTGCCGTGCGGTGGACGACACCAACGACCCGAGGCCACCACATGACCCGAAGTACCCGATGGGTCGCGGCGATCACCACGACCGTCGCCGCGCTCATCACCGCCTGCGCAGCACCGAGTACCGACCTCTCCGAGGGCGAGGCCGGCTCGCCGACGATCTCCCAGCCAGAGGTGATCGGCGGGACGCCGACGACCGCTCCACCGGTCACGACCCGCCCGACGTCCACGACGACGCCGGGCACGCTGCCGTCGACGTTCATCTCGGAGAACCCGAGGATGGGCGTGGGTGGTTGTCCGATCTTCCCCAGGGACAACGTGTTCGGCGCCACCGTCACCGGCCTGCCGGTCCGGGCGGACTCCGACCGTGTGATCGCGTCGATGGGCGGCACCGATCTCGGTGTCCGCCCCGCCTACACCTCGAAGACCTGGCAGGGCTCCCGGGCCGGTTTGCCGATCAACATCGTCGATTCACGCACCACCCCGATGAAGGACGTCACCGGCGGCAAGTACGGCTACATGTCCGACCTCGAGGACCATCCGATCCCCTCCAGGCCACGCATCGAGGGCGAGCCGAACCTCGCCTGGGACCGCCACATGCTGATCGTCGACTCGGCCACCTGCGTCACCTCGGAGTTCTTCTACGTGACGCCCCCGTGGCTGAACCCGTTCGGCGGCTGGGTCGCCGCGACGGCCGTCAAGCTCGACCTCAACTCGAACACGCCTCGCAAGCGCGGCACGGCGACCGCATCCGGCACGTCGATGTTCGCCGGGCTCACCCTCTACGACGAGGTCGCCGCCGGCGAGATCGACCACGTCATCGGCATCACCATCCCGAAGATCAAGGCCGGCGAGACCATCTGGCCGGCGACGCGCACCGACGGCGCATCCTCGGATCCGGACGCTCCGGCGATGGGCACGTGGCTCCGTCTCCGTGCCGACATCGACCTGTCGGCGCTGGGTCCCCAGGCCAGGGTGGTCGCCCAGGCCCTCAAGGACCACGGCGCGATCGTCATCGACACCAACGGCAGCGACATCGCCCTCGGCGGCGAGGCCCACGACGGCTGGGACGACCGGGACATGAGGACGCTGTCGACGTTGAACGCCGCGGACTTCGAGGTGATCGACGCCAGCCCGATGATGATCTCGAAGGACTCCTACCAGATCCGCTGAGGCGGACCGCCGGCAGCCGGCATCACGCCGGTGCGGGCGCCTCGAGTGCCCCGCCGGCCCGCTGGTCGAGGTACTCGTCGACGAGCAGCGCGGTGAGCGACACCGCGAAGGGCCAGATCAACCAGCCGGTCCGCAGCGTCAGGTCGGTCGAGACCAACGAGTAGATGTTGACCAGCACGATCGTGGCGACACCGGCGAGCTCGGGACCGGCGAGGCGCATCGCGCCGGCCAGACCGCTGCCACGCACGAGCTGCACGATCGCGATCGTCGCGGGCACCATCACCGTCGACGTGCCGACGATGAAGAAGACCGTCGAGAACACCGACCCGAGGTTGTGGGTCAGGAACGACAGCTTCGGCCACACGTTGTACGAGTACTCGGGCTCCGGCGCCATGATCTGGACCAGCGCGGCGACCGCCACGAACGCGACCGCGACCACGGCGGCGCCGGCGATGAACGAGCGGTCCTTCCACGATCGGCCATAGGCCAACCAGGCCACGACCGCGGCCGGCGCGAGGAACGCCATGGACTCCTTCACCGCGTACGACAACGGGAAGAAGACGGCGAAGGCCCACCACCACCGCCGCACGATGAGCCAGTAGCCGATGGTGAACACCGCCATCGTCCCGCCGTCGATGAACAGCGACGACGCGAAGACCAGCATCGGCAACGACACCGCGTAGAGCAGACCGCCGATCAGCTGCGCGCGCGTGCTGCGGCCCTGCCGTGCGAGTGCGTCGACCATCGCCCAGAGACCGATCACGATCAGTCCCAGGTTCACCGCTGCCCACGCGTACGCCGCGTCGAGTGGCAGCAACGCGGCGAGCGCCGGGAGCGCCGGACGATGGATGAACGGCGCGACCTGGCCCCGGGGGACGTCACCGCCCGCGGCGACGAACGACTCGTACGGCTCGGCCTTGTAGAAGGCACCCTCGACGCCGCGCCGGTCCTCGATCATCGCGAGGTACGTGACGATGTCGCCGTTGAGGTGGTCCAGCTCGAGGCCGTCGTCGGTCTCGTAGGTGTAGAAGTTGTCGGTCGCGAAGAACGACGTGCCGAGCAGGTCGATCCGGGCGAAGCGGAGTCCTCCGACGAGCAACGTCAGCAGGGTCAGCAGCGCCAGCGCGCCGATCCCGAGCCGCTTCGCCGGCGGGCCGAGTGTCCCCCGTTGCACTGTGACGCTCTGCATCGTGTCCCCGCCCCTCGCGACTCCGGGCGCAGAGCATACGTCGCGCCTCGGGTTCGGCCCACTGTCCGGGCCGGGTCAGGCAAGACCGGTCAGGCCATGAAGTCGAGCATGCCCCCGAGCACCTGGTCCATCTGCGCCGAGTTCAGCATGGAGCCGCCGTCGATCACGAGGTTCTGGCCGGTCATGTACCCGGAGCGGTCGGACAACAGGAACGCGATCGTCTCGGACACATCCGCCGGCTGGCCCACCCTGGCCATCGGCGTACCGGACTCGATCGTCTCCCGTGCCGCAGGGTCCGACGCGAGCACGTCGTTGAGCGGGGTGTGCACGAACCCGGGCGACACGCAGTTCACCCGGATGTCGGGCGCCAGCTCGAGCGCCGCGGCGGCGGACAGCGCCACGACGGCCGCCTTGGCCGCCGAGTACGGCGCCTCGCCACGGGTGGGACGCACGCCCGACACGCTGGCCACGTTCACGATCGCCCCGCCGCCCGCGGCACGGATCAGCGGCGCGGCCGAGCGGATCCCGTAGAAGGTGCCGCTGACGTTGACCCGCCAGATCAGGTCGACCTCGCGATCCGTGTAGGACTCGATCGGCTTGAGGTTGCCGACCCCGGCGTTGTTGACCAACCAGCGGAGGCCACCCAGCTCGGTCGCCGCACGCTGCAGCTGCTCGTCGAGCGCGACGCTGTCGGCGACGTCCGCGACCAACGCCAGTCCGCCGACCTCGTCCGCGACCTCGCGAGCCCCGTCCGCGTTCCGGTCCAGCACGCCGACGCGGAGCCCGTCCGCAGCGAGTCGTCGACACAGGTCGGCGCCCAGGCCGGAGGCGCCGCCGGTCACCACCACGCCGCTCACTGGACGGCTCCGTCAGTCACATCACCGGCGATCACGGCGCCGTCGATCACCACGGTGGGCTCCTCGGTGATCACGTACTCGACCTTCGACATGTCGAGGAAGCGCTGCTCGTCCGGCGCGATCAGCTCGGCGTAGGCCGGCTCGGAGATGAACCCGACGAAGTCGTCGATCGACCGGAACCACTGCACGGCGACACCGTCGACGTCCTGGGTCCCCGAGATCGCGTCCGGGATGTGCCGGACGTGCTGCTCGTAGCGGACGATGTGTCGGGCCAACGTCGGCTCGCCCGCGATGAGTGGTCCGTGTCGATCACGCCAGTGCTCGACGAACTCCTCGGCGGTCATCCCTGATCGACGTCGGAGCACTGCGAAGAGTTTCACCATGTTCGGCATCGTGGCACACGAGCGCGTGGCTAGGCTCCCGAACGTGACCCCACGGCAAGACCGACACGCCCGGATCCGCACCCTGCCGATGTTCGCGGGATGCACCAAGGACGAGCTCGACGAGATCGATCGCCTCACCGACGAGATCCGCGTCCCGGAGGGTCGCACCGTGATCCGCCAGGGCGACCTCGGTCAGGAGTTCGCCCTGATCGTCGAGGGCGAGGCCAACATCGTCAAGGACGGAGAGATCGTCGCGACGATCGGTCCCGGCGCCTACTTCGGCGAGGTCGCGCTGCTCGACTCGATCACCCGCACCGCGTCGGTGGTGGCCTCGACGGACCTGGTGCTCGAGGTGCTCGATCGCCGCGGCTTCAACACGCTGCTCGACGACCTGCCCCGGCTCGCTCGTTCGATGCTCAGGGGCATGGCGCACCGCCTCGCCGAGCTCGAGGACGACAACGAGGCACTGCGCGGACAGCTCCGCCGCCTCAGCTGACCGGACGACACGCAGACCCGACATCAAGTGGCCGGAAGCCTCAGATCCGTGCCGTTGCGACCGAGGGAGAGAACATGAAGACGATCGGCAACATCCTGTGGTTCATCCTGTGCGGCGTGTGGTTGGGCATCTCCTACCTGCTCGCCGGCGTGATCGCCTGCATCACGCTCATCGGCATCCCCTTCGGCATCCAGGCGTTCAAGCTGGCCGGCTACGTCATGTGGCCCTTCGGGCGTGAGCTCCAGGAGTCGCCCGGCGCCCGCTTCTCGAAGGGCGTGATGAACATCATCTGGATCATCGTCGGCGGCATCTGGCTGGCGATCGCCCACGTGCTCTTCGGCGTGATCCTGTGCATCACGCTGATCGGCATCCCCTTCGGCCTGAAGAACTTCTCGATGGCAAAGCTCGCCATGTTCCCCTTCGACTACGCCGTGGTCCGCAAGGGCGAGCCCGGGCCCAACGAGGCCCCGCTGAGCTCCGAGGACTGAGCTCCCGAGGACGGGCCGACCTCCGAGATCAGGCGCCGGCAACCTGTACCAGACCATCGTCTCCGGCATCGTCGCGCTCGTCGCCGCGTCCCTCGGGATCGCGGCGGCGTCGCTGGTGCGACGTGTCAGCGAACGACGCGTCGGACTGCTCGACCTGACGATCGCCGTCGTGGTCGCGGGCGGGACGACCGTCGTCGCCACGATCGTCGGGCTCGGCACGGGCACCGGTCCGTTCGTGGCGATGCACGTCGCCTACTTCGGACTCGTCGTCGCCGTCCCGCTCATCGCCCTGGGCACGCTGGTGCTCGGTCGCCGCGAGCTGCACCCGACCCTCGTGATCGGCGCGGCGGTGTGCCTGCTGCCGGTCCCCTTCGGCATCTACGCGTCGCACATCGAGCCCGGATGGTTGCGGCTGGATCGCATCGAGGTCCCCGTCTCGCCGGAGCGCAGCGGGTCCGGCACGGTGCGCGTCGGCGTCCTGTCGGACATGCAGATGGCGAACGTGGGCGACCACGAGCGACGAGCGGTGCGCGAGCTGATGGCGCAGGAGCCCGACCTCATCCTGGTGCCGGGCGACCTGTTCCACATGGAGCCCGACCGCTTCGCCGCACGCCTCGACGACCTGCGCTCGTTGTACTCCGAGCTGCACGCGCCGTACGGCGTGTACGTGGTGCCGGGCGACGTCGACGGCCTGCCGATGCTCCGACAGGTGATCGAAGGCACCGATCTCGAGCTGCTGCTCGACACGACCACCCGCGTCGACGTCCGCGACCGGCAGCTGCTGATCGGCGGGCTCGACCTGGAGTTCGGCTCGGCCGAGGCGGCACAGATCCGCGACGAGCTGCTCGCCGAGCCAGCGGACGGGGCGATCGCCGTGCAGTTCTCGCACCGCCCCGACGCGGTGCTCGAGCTGCCGCCGTCGTCACGAGTCGACCTGACGGTGTCGGGCCACACCCACGGCGGCCAGATCGTGCTGCCGTTGTTCGGGCCGCCCCTCACGCTGTCCGAGGTGCCCCGCGACGTCGCCCGCGGCGGGCTGCACGAGGTCGACGGCAACCAGATCTACGTGTCGCCCGGCGTCGGAGCGGAGCGTGGCGGAGCGCCCCAGATCCGGTTCCTCGACCGTCCCTCGGTCGCCGTGCTCGAGGTCGGCTGAGGGTCCGTCATCGAGGGACGCCGCCGGCGATCGCCTCGGGAACGCGTCAGTTCTCGAGGTCGCGGACCGCGGCGTCGATGCGGGCGAGTCGCGCCGGCCAGTCATCGCCGGACGCCACGTCGTCGATCGGCGTCACGACGAACTTCGACGCGCCGACGGCGATGAAGGCCTCGATCGACCGCCGCAGTGCGTCGGGCCCCTCGGGCACGATCTTCTCGACCGGGACACCGGGGCGCTGCGCTGCCAGCAGCTCACGCACGCCGTCGTCCAGCGTGCCCTCGGAGTACGGGATCAGCACGCCGAGGTGCTCGGGGTCGATGGAGCGCCCGTGCTCCGCCGCGGTGGCGGTGACCAGCTCCCAGCCCTTCGCGACGTCCTCCGGTGTGGCGAACGACGGCAACCAGCCGTCGCCGAGTCGACCGGTGCGGCGCAGCTCGCTCTTCGTCCGCCCGCCCAACCACAGCTCGATCGGTTGCTGCACGGGCGCAGGGCGCAGTCGGACGGACTCGACGTGGAAGCGCTCGCCGTCGTGGGTGACCTTCTCGCCGGTCCACAGCGAACGCATGAGCTCGATCGCCTCGTCGAACCAGGCGGCTCGCTCGGCGCGGTCGACACCGAAGGCCCGGTGCTCGACCGGGACGGGCGCGCCGAGCCCGACCGCGGGCAGCAGCCGGCCACCCGAGAGTCGATCCAGGCTCGCGAGCTCCTTGGCGAGCACCACGGGATTCCGCCCCGGCAGCACCAGCACCGCCGTGCCGAGCTTCAGTCGGGTGGTGCGACCCGCGGTGAAGGCGAGCGCCACGAGCGGGTCGGGTGCGTCGCCGGTGAGCCGCTCGGAGAGCCACAACGAGTCGTAACGGAGGTCCTCGAGCGCGTCGACCAGCTCGCCGAAGGGACCGGGCTCGTTCGCGCGGGTCTGGGTACCGAGTCCGAAGCCGATGCGTACCTTCAACTGGTGCTCCTGACGTCGGGCATCTCCCCCATCCTGACATCCGGGAGCCGGTCGATCGGTACCATCGTCGGCCATGACCGACTCCGGGGACGATGCCGCACGCCTGCTCGGCGTGCTCGAGTCACTCGGACCGGTCGTCGTCGCCTTCTCCGGTGGCGTCGACTCGTCGCTGCTCGCGCACGCCGCACTCGACGCGCTCGGAGCGGACCGGGTGCTGGCGGTCACGGCGTCGTCGGCGTCGCTCGCCGACGGGGAGCTCGACCACTGCCGGGACCTCGCGGATGCCTGGTCGATGCCGTGGACGAGCGTCGACACCTCCGAGCTGCAGGATCCCCGCTACCTGCGCAACGACGGCGACCGATGCCGCTGGTGCAAGTCGGCGCTGATGGACCAGCTCGATCCGATCGCTGCCGCACGCGGGGCGACGGTGGTGCTCGGGGTGAACCTCGACGACCTCGACGACCATCGGCCGGGCCAGCGCGAGGCAGCGGATCGAGGGGCTCGGTTCCCGCTCGTCGAGGCGGAACTCGACAAGGCCTCGATCCGGTCCGTCGCGCGAGCGCGAGGGCTGTCGGTGTGGGACCGGCCCGCCATGCCGTGCCTGTCGTCGCGACTGCCCTACGGGACCGAGGTGTCGGTCGGTCTGCTGCGGCGCGTCGATCGTGCCGAGGCGACGCTGCGCGGCCGGGGCTTCGGCGACCTGCGGGTCCGTCACGTCGGGACGACCGCCCGGATCGAGGTCCCGCTCGCCGAGCTCCCCCGCCTGCGCACGATCGAGGACGAGATCGCCGCGGAGCTGCGCTCGTTCGGCTTCGAGCACGTCGAGGTGGACGAGCGCGGGCTGCGCTCGGGGAACCTCAACGAGGCACTCGCCATCACGGTCCCGTCGCGATGACCGGCCTGCCGGACGGCACGGGCGACCGGGAGCGCGTCGCCGACCTCGGCCACACCCGGCTCGACCTGGACCGGAGCAGCCGCACGGGTGTGCCCGAGGCCGTCTACGCCGCGGGCAAGACCCCTGCGCAGTGCGTCGAGATCGTGACGGCGCTGCTCGGCGACGGCGACGAACCGATCGTGGTCACACGCTGCGACCAGGACCACATCGAAGCGCTCTCACCGCTCGGTCCCGCTGCGGCCACCGGCTCGACGATGACGTGGCGACACCGCCCGACGCTCGGCGCCGTGTCGGTCGCGGTCGTGTCCGGGGGCACCTCGGACCAGCCGGTCGTCGACGAGTGCGTGGCGACGCTGGGCGCCCACGGCGTGGGCACGACCCGGGTTCCTGACGTCGGCGTCGCCGGGCTGCACCGGCTCACCTCGTCGCTCGAGGAGCTCCGGTCCCACGACCTGGTCGTCGCCGTCGCCGGCATGGAGGCCGCCCTGCCCACCGTGCTCGCAGGGCTGATCAGCGCGCCGATCGTCGCGGTGCCCACCTCGGTCGGCTACGGCTCGACCTTCGACGGGCTGACCGCGCTGCTGTCGATGCTGTCGTCGTGCGCACCCGGCATCGCGGTCGTCGGCATCGACAACGGCTTCGGCGCCGCGTGCGTCGCACTGCGGATGCTCGCGCTGCGGGTCGACCGGGAGCAGCCGTGACCACGCTCTGGTTCAACCCCGCCGCGGGCGTCGCGGGCGACATGGTGCTGGCGACGCTGCTCGACCTGGGTGCCGACCAGGAGTTCGTCGTCGACCAGCTCACGGCGCTGGAGTTGCCGGACTGGTCGATCGTCATCGGCCCGACCCGTCGCTGCGAGCTCGTCGCGACCGGGGTCGTCGTGCGCCACGACGAGTCCCACCACCACCGGAGCTGGTCGAGCATCGACGCGCTGCTCGCCGAACGAGCGGCGACCGACGGCGAGCTGGACCAGAGGGTCGCCGCCGGGGCGCGGCGGACGTTCCGGGCGCTCGCCGAGGCCGAGGCACGGGTGCACGGCATCGACGTCGACGAGGTGCACTTCCACGAGGTCGGTGCCGTCGACGCGATCGTCGACATCGTCGGGTCGTGGGCCGCGATGGTCGACCTCGGCGTCGACCGCGTCGTCTCGGCCGCGGTCGGGCTCGGCACCGGGGTGTCCACGATGTCCCACGGCGACGTCCCCCTCCCGGCCCCGGCGACGCTCGAGCTGCTCCGAGG
>JAFAFN010000355.1 GCA_023423475.1 Actinomycetes bacterium
TGCGCCGGCGTGCTTCAGCGAGGTCAGCGGGCTGGCGCCCGTGCCGCCGTCGTGGCCGGAGATCAGCACCACGTCGGACTTCGCCTTGGCAACGCCCGCCGCGACGGTGCCGACGCCGACCTCGGCGACGAGCTTCACGTGGACGCGCGCCTCGGGGTTGGAGTTCTTGAGGTCGTGGATCAGCTGGGCCAGATCCTCGATCGAGTAGATGTCGTGGTGCGGCGGCGGGGAGATGAGCCCGACACCGGGCGTGGAGTGCCGGGTGGCGGCGATCCACGGGTACACCTTGTGCCCGGGCAGCTGACCGCCCTCGCCGGGCTTGGCGCCCTGGGCCATCTTGATCTGGATGTCGTCCGCGTTGGTCAGGTACTCCGAGGTCACACCGAAGCGACCCGAGGCGACCTGCTTGATCGACGAGCGCTTGGAGTCGCCGTCGGACATCGTCAGGAAGCGAGCGGGGTCCTCGCCGCCCTCACCGGTGTTGGACTTCGCACCGAGTCGGTTCATCGCGATGGCGAGCGTCTCGTGCGACTCCGCCGAGATCGAGCCGTAGCTCATCGCCCCGGTCGAGAAGCGCTTGACGATCTCGGACGCCGGCTCGACCTGGTCGATCGGGATCGGCTCGCGATCGGCGACGAGCTTGAACAGGCCGCGCAGGGTCGCCAGACGCGTCGACTGGTCGTCGACGAGCTGGGAGTACTCCTTGAAGACCTCGTACTGCCCGCTGCGAGCGGCGTGCTGCAGCTTGAAGACGGTCTTCGGGTTGAACAGGTGGTACTCGCCCTCTCGGCGCCACTGGTACTCGCCGCCGTACTCGAGGTCGCGGTGGGCGTGCTCCTCGGGGCGCAGCGGGTAGGCCGTCGCGTGACGGCGACGGGCCTCTTCGGCGACCTGGTCGAGTCCTATGCCCCCGAGGCGGCTGACGGTGCCGGTGAAGTACTCGTCGACGAGCTCGGAGCCGAGTCCGATGGCCTCGAAGATCTGCGCACCGGTGTAGGACGCGACGGTCGAGATGCCCATCTTGGACATGACCTTGAGGACGCCCTTGCCGACGGCCTTGGAGTAGTTCTTCACCGCCTGGTCGAAGTCGGTGACGGTGGTGCCACGCTCCCGGACCAGCTGCTCGATCGTGTCGAATGCCAGGTACGGGTTGATGGCCGCGGCGCCGTAACCGATGAGCAGCGCGAAGTGGTGCACCTCGCGGGCCTCGCCGGTCTCGACGATCAGGCCCACCTTGGTGCGGGACTTCTCGCGGATGAGGTGGTGGTGCACCGCCGCGGTGGCCAGCAGCATCGGGATCGGTGCCAGGTCCTCGTTCGAGTGCCAGTCGGACAGGATGATCAGGTTCACCCCGTCGTCGATGGCCTCGGAGACCTCTCGTCGGATGCGCTCGAGCGCGCGACGCAGCCCGTCGCCACCGGAGAAGGCGGGGAAGAGCGTGCGGACCGTGTGCGCCTTGAAGCGCGGATCGGCCTCTTCGATGTGGCGGATCTTGTCGAGGCTGACGTTGTCGACGATCGGGTGCGGCAGCTCGAGCAGGTGGCAGCTCTCGCTGCCCGGCTCGAGCAGGTTGCCCTCCGGTCCGATCACGCGGCCGACCGAGGTGACGAGCTCCTCGCGGATCGCGTCGAGCGGCGGGTTGGTCACCTGGGCGAAGAGCTGCTTGAAGTAGTCGTAGAGCAGACGGGAGCGATCCGACAGCACGGCGATCGGCGTGTCGGTGCCCATCGAGCCGAGTGCCTCGATGCCGTTGCGCACCATCGGCTCGATGATGAGCTTGATCTCCTCGTGGGTGTACCCGAAGGTCTGCTGCTCACGGAGCACGTCACGGGGGGACTCGGTGATGTGGAAGACCTCGGGCAGGTCGTCGAGGTGCTTCAGGCCGGCGTCGAGCCACTCGCCGTAGGGGTGCTCGGCGGCGAGCTCGCGCTTGATCTCGGAGTCCTCGATGATGCGACCCTGCTCGGTGTCGATCAGGAACATGCGGCCCGGGCGCAGACGGCCCTTCTGCACGACGCGCGACGCGCCGATGTCGAGGGTGCCGACCTCGGAGGCCATGACCACCAGACCGTCCTCGGTGACCCAGTAGCGCGACGGGCGCAGACCGTTGCGGTCGAGCACCGCGCCGACCACGGTGCCGTCGGTGAAGCACACCGACGCGGGACCGTCCCAGGGCTCCATGAGGCAGGCGTGGTAGCGGTAGAAGTCACGGACGGCAGGGTCCATGTGCTGGTGGTTCTCCCAGGCCTCCGGGATCATCATCAACATGGCGTGGGGCAGCGAGTAGCCCCCCACGTGAAGGAGCTCGAGCACCTCGTCCAGGCGAGCGGTGTCCGACGCACCGGGGGTGCAGATCGGGAAGATGCGCTCGAGGCTCTCCCTGCCTCCGGGGAACAGGTTCGAGGCGAGCATCGCCTCTCGGGCCCGCATCCAGTTCTGGTTGCCCTGCACCGTGTTGATCTCGCCGTTGTGGGCGACGTAGCGGTACGGGTGGGCCAGGGGCCACGACGGGAAGGTGTTGGTCGAGAAGCGCGAGTGGACCAGCGCGAGCGCGGAGTCGTAGCGCTCGTCACGCAGGTCGGGGAAGAACTCCCCGAGCTGCGGGGTGGTGAGCATGCCCTTGTAGACGATGGTGCGGGCCGACAGCGACGGCACGTACACCGCGGCTTCGCCGGCCTCGTCGAGGATCTCGTGCTCGATGCGCTTGCGGGCGAGGAAGGCTCGGCGATCCAGGGCGATGCCCGACTCCAGGCCCTCGGCGTCGGTGACGAAGATCTGGCGGAACGTCGGCATCGCGGCGAGCGCCGTTGCACCGATGGGCGACGAGTCGATCGGCACCTCACGCCATCCGAGGACGGTCAGGCCCTCTTCGGCACAGATCACGTCGGCCGCCGCAGCGGCCACATCGGCTGCGGCAGCGTCGCCGGGCAGGAACACGATCCCGGCGGCGTAGCGGCCGGCATCGGGCAGCTCGAAGTCCGTGACCGCTCGGAAGAAGGCGTCGGGGACCTGGGTCAGGATGCCGGCGCCGTCACCGGTGTTCGGCTCGGCGCCCGTGGCGCCGCGGTGCTCGAGGTTGCAGAGCGACGTGAGGCCCTTGCTCACGAGGTCGTGGGTCCGTCGGCCGTAGAGGTCCACGACGAACGAGACACCGCAGGCGTCGTGTTCCTGGTCGGGGCGGTACAGCCCGCGCGATGAAGGTGCGGTGTGCGGCATTGACGCTCTCTGTGATCAGTGCACCCGTCGGAACGGCGTGCATCGGTCGGTCTACTCGGATCCGGGTCGTGGATCCGTTGCGGTCGCCATTGACCACGACAGCGTCGTTGCTGTTGTTTCGACCGCTGCGGCGTAGCCGGCAGGGGCCAGGGGGTTCGAGGATTCTAACCGCGTGCCGGGATGGGCCCAAAGCGCGTTCGACGCCCGGATAGCATCGAGCCGTGAGAACTCCCGTGCGGCTCGTGGTCGCGATCCTGCTGGCCGCGACGCTCCTGGGCGCCTGTTCGAGCGCTGATGACGGGGCGGCCGACTCCGGCAAGCAGGACGGGGGCAGCGATTCGTCGCAGGCCCCGTCAGGGGGCGCCGATCCGACGACCGCCGAGACGACACCGAGCACCGAGGCACCCCGAGGGCCCCTGGGCAACGGTGAAGCGGTCACGCTGGCGTTCGCCGGCGACGCCAGCTTCGAGAACCTCGAACAGGCCGTCGTCGTCGATCCCGAGGGTCTGCTGTCGGCGATCGCCCCGGTGCTGGGCGCAGCGGACGTGTCGGTGGTCAACCTCGAGACGGCCCTGGGTTCCGGCGGCGAGCGGGCGTCGAAGCAGTTCGCGTTCCAGGTGCCCGAGCAGGCCCTCGATGCGCTCAGGGCGGCGGGGGCCGACGTCGTGACCATGGCCAACAACCACGGGATGGACTACGGCACCGGCGGCTTGGCCGACACCCTCAGGATCAAGGCCGAGTCGGGCTTCCCGATCATCGGCATCGGCGCCGATGACGCCGAGGCGTACGCGCCGTTCATCACCGAGGTGCGGGGCCAGCGCATCGGAGTGATCGCGGCCAACGACATCTTCGACTCCAACCTGGTGACCGCCTGGACCGCAGGGCCGGGCCATCCGGGCATCGCCAGCGCCGAGGAGTCCCACCAGGACCGCCTCGCGGAGGAGGTGCGGGCGACCAGGGAGAAGGTCGACACCCTCGCCGTGTACCTGCACTACGGCACCGAGAAGGACACCTGCCCCCACGCGCGTCAGAAGGAGCTGGTCGACCTGCTCGTGGATGCGGGTGCCGACATCGTCGTGGGCTCACACGCCCACCGTCTCCAGGGCATGGGCTTCCTCGGGGACCAGTTCGTCGCCTACGGCCTGTCCAACTTCATCTTCAAGGCGCCATCGGAGCCGGGACGTCGCAGCGGCGTGGTGACCGTGACCGCCACCGGTCGCCGGATCGACGGCTACGAATGGGCACCGGCCACGCTGCAGGGGAACGTGCCGGTGCCGCTCTCCGGCGCGGCGGCCGAGGCGGCATCGGCGTCGATGGCCGAGCTGCAGTCCTGCGCAGGGCTCACGCCGACCGCGACCGGGCCCGGCATCGCTGACACGACGACCACCGCGGCCGCCGGCGACGGGAACGAGGGCTGAGCATGCGACCGGCGAACGACCTCGCGAACTTCATCGACGCCTCTCCGACCCCGTTCCACGCCGTCCACAACGCGGCTGCTCGGCTCACCGACGCCGGGTTCGAGCAGTTCGTGCCGGGATCGACGACGAGTCCCGGCGCCCGGTTCGTGGTGCGCGACGGGGCGCTGGTCGCCTGGGTCGACGGCGAACGGCCCGGTGCACCGTTTCGTCTGATCGGGGCCCACACCGACTCGCCCAACCTCCGCATCCGACCCCGACCGGACCGGGGTGTCGCGGGACTCCGACAGCTCGGGGTCGAGGTCTACGGCGGCGCGCTGCTCAACTCCTGGCTCGATCGTGATCTCGGACTCGCAGGTCGTGTCGCCGTTCGATCGGGCGACGGCGGCGGCACGATCGAGCACCGGCTCTTCCGGGCCGAAGAGCCGCTGCTCCGAGTTCCTCAGCTGGCCATCCACCTGGACCGCGAGATCTCCGAGCGTGGTCTGCTGCTCAACCGTCAGCAGCACCTCTCGCCCGTGTGGGGCATCGGCGCGCCGGTCGAGGGCGAGTTCCGCCGATGGCTCGCCGACGCGGTCGAGGTGTCGCCCGACGACGTGCTCGGTTGGGACGTGGCCTGCTTCGACCTGCAGCCCTCGTCGCTGCTCGGCGCGGACGAGGAGTTCCTCGTCGCCCCACGTCTCGACAACCTCTGCTCGAGCTTCGGCGCGCTCGAGGCGCTGCTGTCGGTGCGGTGGGGACCGGCGGATGCAGGACCGTCGATGATCGTGCTGTTCGACTTCGAAGAGGTCGGTTCGACCGCCGTCACCGGAGCGGACTCGTCGTGGCTGGCTCGGGTCCTGGCGCAGCGAGCGGACGCGCTCGGTGTGGATCCCGTCGCGGTGTCCGCGTCGGCGGACGGGACCATGGTGCTCTCCGCCGACATGGCCCACGCCACCCATCCGAACTACCCGGAGCGCCACGAGCCCCAGCACTGGGTCCACATGGGAGGTGGGCCGGTGATCAAGCACAACGTGAACGCCCGCTACGCAACCGATTCGGTGGGGGCCGCGGCGTTCCGGCTCGCCTGCGCCGACGCTGACGTCCCGGTGCAGGAGTACTCCCATCGGGGCGACCTCCCGTGCGGCTCGACGATCGGGCCGATCAGTGCCGCACAGCTCGGTGCGACGACGGTCGACGTCGGCATGGCCCAGCTGTCGATGCATTCGATCCGCGAGATGATGGCGGCCGACGACGTCGAGACGATGGTCAGGGCCTTCACCTCGTGGCTCACGATCGATCGGGGTACCTCGTGACGGCGGTGCAGCGGCGGGTGCTCGCCGTCACGGCCGCCGCGGTGCTCGTCGCCCTCGGTGTCGGGACCTGGTTCGAGCTGCGCTCGCCATCGTCGGAGGTGGCCGCCGGCCACCGTGTGATCGACGGCGACGCCGCAGGACCGACCTCGACCACGACGACCCCGACGACCACCACGACGACCGCTCCCCTGCCGCCACCGCCACCCGAGGTGCCCGCTGGCTCCGGTGAGGGCCGTCGGGTCGTGTTCTCGGTCGGGGCCCAGCGGATGTGGTGGGTCGACGAGACCGGGACCACCCTGCGGACCTCGTTGGTGTCGGGTCGTGAGGCGACCCCGGAGCTCGGCACCTTCACGGTGTACTCCCGAACCGAGCACGCCACGGGCCTCGACGGCTCGAAGATGGACCACTTCGTTCGCTTCACCAAGGGCCCCAACGGCTGGGCCATCGGCTTCCACGGCATCCCGACGATGGACGGCGTGCCGGTGCAGACCGAGGAGCAGCTCGGCCAGCCCCTCTCGCACGGCTGCATCCGTCAGAGCGCGGGCGATGCCGCGTTCACCTGGGAGTTCCTCCCCGTGGGCGCCACGGTCGTCGTCGTCGCCTGATCTCTCGGCGGCCGGTGTCCCACTCTCACCGCC
>JAFAFN010000425.1 GCA_023423475.1 Actinomycetes bacterium
CCGCAGCGGTCCCCCGAGAACGAGTGCTCGGCGACGAGGCTGGCGTGCGCACCGCCTGCGTCGACCTCGACGAGTCGGACGTCATCGCTGTCGGTGCCGGTACCGAGCGCGAACCACGAACCGCCGGGTGACACCTCGATCGCTGCGCCGTCCAGGCCGCTGCACCTGCCGGCGTCGAGGGCCGGCGCGGGGTCGGTCCCCAGATCGACGATCCCCCGCGGGCGAGCCCGGTCAGCTGCGTGGGATCGGACTCGGTGCACAGGATCGCCGTCGCCGACCAGCCCTGCTGCTGCACGGCAGGCCGCGGCTCGTCGCCGCCGGCCCGAACCCACCACGCGGCGACGCCCACCACGAGCAGCGCGACGACGAGCGCAACGGCCACGCCGACACCGATCCGTCGCTGCCGACCCGAACCAGATCCATCACCCGACTCCATGCACACTCCGACGATCGAGACACCGCCGTGGTTCCGGACACCGAGATCCGCACCGTCGTCGGGGTGATCACCTCGAGAACAAGTGTCATTTCGGGTCGGGCGGGATCAGTCCGTGGCGTCCTCGAGCTCGAGCTGCGCGGTCTCCCACTCCTCGAGCAGCCGGTCCGCGGTCGCCTTCGCTTCGTCGAGCGCGTCGGCGAGCTCGCGGACCTTGGCGTGGTCGTCGTAGATGTCGGGATCGGCGAGCTGCTCGGAGAGTTTCGCGACCTCGGACTCGGTCGAGGTGATCTTGCGTTCGAGCTGCTGGACCCGCTTCTTGAGGTCCTTCGTGGCGCGTTGGCGCGCCTGGCGCTCCTCGGCGGTCAGTCGGCGCGACTCGGCCTTGTTCGGGCGCCGTGACGACGAGCCTGCCGCCGGTCCTGACGCCGCCGTGGCGCTCCCCGCCGCAGCGGTGACACCCGCCGGCGCGAGCACCGCCACGTCGACCTCCGGGTGGAAGATGACCCGACCGTCGCGCACCTCGAGCAGCGAGTCCGCGACCGACCGGATGAGGTAGCGGTCGTGGGTGACCAGCAGCACCGTGCCCGGGTAGGCGACGAGCGCGTCCTCGAGCACGTCGCAGCTCGGCAGGTCCAGGTGGTTCGTCGGCTCGTCGAGCACGAGCAGGTTCACCGGGTCGACCATGATCCGCGCGAGCGCCAACCGGGTGCGCTCACCGCCCGAGAGGTCACCCACCCTGCGGTCGACGGCGTCACCACGGAAGCCGAAGCTGCCGAGCACGCTGCGCAAGTTGCGGCCCTGCTCGTCACCGACGGCGGATCGGAACTCCTCGAGCACGGTGCGCTCGAAGCTCAACGACTCGACCTGGTGCTGTGCGAACTCGGCGATGTCGACGTTGTTGCCGATCTCGACCTGCCCCGACATCGGCGCCAGCTGCCCGAGCAGCATCCGCAGCAGCGTCGTCTTGCCCGCGCCGTTCGGTCCGATCAGGGCGAGCTTCTGACCGCGTTCGACGACCAGGTCGATGTCGCGCAGCACGGCGACGTCGTCGAAGCCGACCGTCGCGTCGGTCGCCTCGACGACGACACGCGCCGAGCGCTGGGGCGCGGGGAACGCGAAGCGGGCGACGAGCTCCTTGCGTTCCGGCGGCTGGAGCCGTTCGAGCTTCTCGAGCGCCTTGACCCGGCTCTGCACCTGGCGTGCCTTGGTCGCCTTGTAGCGGAACCGCTCGATGAAGCGTTCGGTCGATGCGAGCTGTCGCTGCTGTGCCGCCGCGGCGGCTTCGGCCGCGGCGAGACGCTCCTCGCGCTGCACGATGAACTCGGCGAAGCCACCGACGTACTCGACCGCACGTCCGTGGGACACCTCGACGACCCGCTCGGCCACCGCATCGAGGAAGTCCCGGTCGTGCGAGACGAAGAGGATGGCGCCCGGCCACGACGCGAGGTGCTGCTCGAGCCACGACACCGACTCGATGTCGAGGTGGTTGGTGGGCTCGTCGAGCACCAACAGGTCGGGCGCGGACAGCATCAGACGGGCGAGCGCGACGCGCATGCGCCAACCGCCGGACAGCTCCTGAACGGGCCGGTCCGCGTCGGCCGACGAGAAGCCCAACCCGGCGAGCACCTGCCGGGCCTCGGCCTCGACGCTGTAGCCACCGAGCGTCTCGAAGCGGTGCTGCACGCTGCCGTAGGCATCGAGCGCCGCGGAGTGCGCGTCGGGATCGGGGTTCGATCCCCCGTCGCCGGTCTCGGCGACCTCGACCGCGAGTCGGGCGAGCTGGTCCTCGAGCTCGGTGACGTGCGCGGCGCCCCGCAGCACCTCGTCGATCACGGAGCCGTCGATCTGCTCGGTGAGCTCCTGGGGCAGGTAGCCGATGCGGGTGCCCTTGCCGAGGTGCACCTCACCGGCGTCCGCTCGCTGGTCGCCGACGATGATCTCGAGCAGGGTCGTCTTGCCGACGCCGTTGCCGCCCACCAGGGCGACCCGGCGCCCGGGCATGAGCTTGAAGGTCACGCCCTCGAAGAGGGTGCGGCCGCCGAACGCCTTGGTCAGTCCCGACACGGTGATCATCGGGCTCGAACGCTAGTGGTGCGTCATCACCTCGACGGCAGCGGCGGATGATCCGACTCGACGCTCCGGCCGACCGCGACGAGCAGGTCCTCGCGGTCGGGTGGCGCGACGATCTGCAGCCCGACGGGCAGGCCGTCCACACTGCCGCACGGCACCGAGATCGCCGGGAAGCCGACGAAGCTCCACGGGATCGCGTTGCGCGACCGACATGGCCAGATCGGTCCTGACCATGAGCGCTCCGATCTCGAAGCGGTCGGTGTCGGCCGGGACCAGGTCACCGACGATGCGGCCGGCGTTGAGCACGACGATCCGGTCGGACAGCTCGAGCAGCTCGTCGAGGTCCTCGGAGATGAACAGCACGCCGGCGCCGGCGGCCCGGTGTTCGAGCAGCAGCTCCTGGGTGCGTCTGGTCTTCGCGATGTCGAGGCCGCGGCTCGGGTAGGCGGCGACGACCAGCGATCTCGGTGCGCCGAGTGCACGGGCGAGCATGACGCGCTGGATGTTGCCGCCCGAGAGGTCCGCCACGATGCGCTCCGGTGCGGCGATCGACAACTCGGTGGTCGCGTCGAGCTCGTCGTAGCGGTTCCGCACCGCCGCCCAGTCGATGCCGAGCCCCTTGCGGAACTCACCCAGGTCGGCCAGTGCGAGGTGCTCCGCGACCGACAGCCCGGGCACGACGGCGTCGGTGATCGGATCCTCCGGGACGCCGACGGCGCCCAGACCAAGGGCAGCACGAGCACCTTCACAGGTGAGCTCGACACCGTCGATCATCACCTTGCCGCTGCGGATCGAGCGGAGACCGAGGGCGACGTCGTAGAGCTCCCGCTGTCCGTTGCCCGCGATCCCCGCGACGCCGACGATGTGCTCGATCAGCTCGGGGTCGGTGAGCGTGGTCGGATCGGCGCCGTTGAGCACCATCCGACCGCCTCGCAGGACCGACACCCGGTCACAGATGCTGCGGGCCTCTGCGAGCTTGTGGGTGATGATCACCACCGACAGCCCGTCCTCGCGCAGCGCACGGACGGCCTCGAAGAGCCCCTCGACCTCTTGTGGTGCGAGGACGCTCGTCGGCTCGTCGAGGATCACGAGCCGTGCGCCGGTGATCAGGACCTTGAGGATCTCGACCCGCTGGCGCTCGCCGATCGAGAGGTGCTTGACCTTCGCGGTCGGATCCACGGCGAGGCCGTAGCGCTCCGACGCGGCGAGGATCTGCTCGGCGAGTGCGTTGCGGTCCAGTCGCGGACCGTGCAGCGGGAGCGCCAGCGCGATGTTCTCGACCACGGTGAAGGCGGGCACGAGTCGGAGGTCCTGGAACACCATCCCGATGCCGAGCTCACGACCGATCGACGGCGAGGTGATCGCCACCGTGGTGCCGTCGACCGCGATCTCGCCCTCGTCGGGCTGATAGGTGCCGTACACCAGCTTCATCAGGGTGCTCTTGCCGGCACCGTTCTCGCCGAGCAGGCCGTGTACCTCTCCGGGTGCGATCTCGAGGTCGACCTCGCCGTTGGCGACGAGGTCCCCGAACCGTTTCGTGAGGCCCCGCACGCTCAGACGTGCGGGAGGAGCGGTCGACGCAGCAGCGGCAGCTGCATCGACGGGGTCGTGGATCCTCATGGCTCTCCTGTTCCGAGCACCATCCGTGAGATGGCTCGTTGGACTCCGTCCTCGACGACGGAGATGGACAGCCCGATGTGTGCGACGAAGAGCTGCTCGGCGAGGACGGCGTCCTCCTCGAGCAGCGCATCGACGATCGCGAGGTGCTCGTCGATGGTGGCGGGGATGCGCCCCTCGACGAGGAAGTCCTGCATGCGCACCAGCCGGATGCGCTCGTTGAGGCCGCGCAGCTGGTCCACGAGGACCGGGTTCCCTGCGGCCTCGGCGAGGGTGACGTGGAACGCCTCGTCGAGCGAGACGAACGCGGGGTCGGCATCGCCGGTCGAGTCCGAGTGCAGCTCGCCCCACTCCTCCTGCAGTTGGAGGAGGAGGGACCGGTCGTGCGGCTTGCCGACTCTGCCGGGTCGGCGCAGCGCAGCGATCTCGAGGGTGGAGCGGACCTCGTAGATGTCGCGCATGACGGCCACGTCCGGGGCGATCGGACGGAACCCGCCGTCGGGCCAGCGTGCGACGAGGCCCTCGGCGTGCAGTCGGAAGAGCGCCTCTCGCACCGGGGTCCTCGACACCCCCGTCAGCGCCGCCAGCTTCTCCTCGCCGAGTCGGATGTTCAGGGGGAACTCACCGACGAGCAGGCGGTGCTTCAGCTCGGCGTAGGCCTGGTCCGACCGGGTCGCACCGGCGCCGCGGGCGGGGCCGCCGGTGGGCCCTCCGTCCGCTGCCTCCGGCGTGCCGCCGCTCGCATACGCATCTGTATACATGGCTGTGCACGGCAAGAATCCGCCGTTTCCCGGCGAGGTCCCTTGCGTTACGGAGCCGTGAACGACCGCGCACAGCGGTGCGCGCCCGTCAGCTCTCGAGCACCCGGATCAGGAGGGCCCGCGACCACCCAGCCACGACACGTGCGCGCTCGAGACCCTCCAGCCGCGCTCGGTGCGGATCCAGGTCTGGGACTGACGGCCGATCACGTCGGTGCCGTCGGGGACGAACTCGGTGTCGGCCGTCGCGAGGTCGTCGCCGAAGGTGGTGATCACCGTGTGCAGCAGCGACCGGGGAGGTGTGGCGACTGCCTGGGACCGCCGGTACTCGGCGATGCGCTCCGCACCGCGGTGGCTCTCGTCGATCCCGTAGCGAACGGTCAGTGGTGAGTCCCAGAACCACTCGACGAGCTCGTCGACGCGGTTCGCGACGAGCGCGTCCTCGTAGCGCTCGAACGCGTCGCGGACCTGGGCGACGACCTCGGGGCGGTTGATCTCGAACGGCGTGGGGGTCGGCTCGGTCATGGACCGAGGTTGTAGTCGCTCAGGGGCGTCGCCACAGCACGAAGGGCAGCACGAGCCCGGCACCTGCGCCCCGCAGGCCGTCGGCGACGGCGGTCATGGTCCAACCGGAGCGCAGCGAGTCGTCGATGACCAGACCGGGCCCGTCCGGCAGCGAGGAGCCGTCGGCCG
>JAFAFN010000436.1 GCA_023423475.1 Actinomycetes bacterium
CGACAAGGCAGCCGACGTGCACGCGTTCATCGAAGGCCCCCAGAGCTTCGAGAACTTCGGCGAGATCTTCTCGCGCACCGTCGAGTTCAACCCGACGCGGTCCCACGAGTCGCTACGCCGAGGCATCCTGCACAACGCCCACCGACTCGACACCGGCGAGTGGGAGTGGAACTACGACCGCAGCCACGTCGCCGACCCCACGGATCCGTCCCCGGTACCCGACGACCTCTGGGAGGACGTGGCCGCCGTGACGGCGCCGTACCACTTGGTCCGTGGGGCGCTCAGCCCGGTGGTGGACGACGCGGACGTCGCCGAGTTGCAGCGCCTCCAGCCGGCCGCGGCGGTGACACTCGTCGAGGACGCCGGCCACTCCATCCAGGGTGACCAGCCCATCGTGCTCGCGGACCTGCTCCGCACCGAGCTCGGTCTGGCCTGAGCAGTTGCGAAACTGCGTGAGTTTCCGTCGCCATGCGACGACAACTCACGCCGGATCGTGACATGAGCAGTCGGTCTGCGTCAGGTCGTCAGCGTTGCGAGGTTGTCCAGGCTCTCGGTGAGCTTGTCGACCCCGAACGGCGGGAACTGGAAGCGCTCTCGCATCCGACGTGGCGTTCGACCAGTCGTAGGTGAGGGTGACGTCGGTCTGGCCGTCGACCTCTTCGAGGTCGTAGCGCCAGGTCCAGCGGCCGGAGTCGCGTTGGCCGTCCTCGACGTAGAAGCCGGGCTCCCACTCGATCGCGCCGGGCGGTTCGAAGGCGACCACCCGGTTGGCGATCTCGTAGTCGCCGTCGGGGTGCATGGGGTGGAACATCGCCATGTCGAACACCTCGCCTTCGCCGGTGATCCGCACGCCCTCCTGGAGCGGGCCTCGGACCCATCCCGTGCCGTCGATGGCCGCGTGATTGGCGGGGTCCGCCAGCACGGCGAAGACGATGTGGGGCGCTGCGTCGATGCGGCGCTGGGCGGTCAGGTGCTCGACAGTCATGGCTGCTCCGATCCGCTGCGGTCGCCGATGGCGACGTTGTCGAGCCTACGCAGTCCGTCCATCACGGTGTCGTGCCCTACGGCCGCGTCGGGTGTTCAGGTCGGACCTGGGGTCAGGCCTGCGTCTCGGCGATCCATGTCTCGACGATCGATGCCAGCACCGGGAGCGTGACCGCCCCGGAGGCGAGCACCACATCGTGGAACGCGGCGATGTCGAAGCGATCGCCGAGCCGGTCGGCCGCGTCGGCTCGCAGTCGCTGGATCTCGTGCTGGCCGATCTTGTACGAGAGTGCCTGGCCGGGGATGGCGAGGTAGCGGTCGACCTCGGGCGCGATCCGGTCGAGCGGGACCGGGGTGTGCTCGACGAAGTAGTCGATGGCCTGTTGGCGCGACCACCCGAGCGCGTGCAGACCGGTGTCGACGACGAGCCGGGCGGACCGCCAGGCATCAGCGGTCACCATGCCGAGGCGGCCGAGCGCGCTCTCGTAGAGGCCCATCTCGTCCGCGAGGCGTTCGGCGTAGAGCCCCCAGCCCTCGATGTAGGACGTCGCACCGTCGTGGCGTTGGAACTCGGGCAGACCGTCGAGCTCCTGGCTGATCGTGATCTGCAGGTGGTGGCCAGGGATCGCCTCGTGGAACGCGATCGACTCGGCCTCGGTGCGCGACGAGCCCTCGGGATCGGCGGTGTTGATGAAGTAGGTGCCGGGCCGGCTGCCGTCGATCGCGGGTGGGAAGTAGTACGCGTACGGCGCGTCCGCGGCCAGGAACGAGGGGATCGGTGCCACCTCGCAACCGGCGAGCGGCAGCGTCCCGAACCAGTCGCCCGCGACCTCGGTCGCCCGGCGAACCGAACGCTCGGCGATCTCGATGACCTCGTCCGCGTCGCGGTGTCGCAGGTCCGGGTCGTCGCGGAGGCGGGCGAAGAGCTCCTCGAGGGTGCCGGCGCCATCGGGTCCGAACGCTGCTGCGCCGATCGACAGGAACTCCCGCGGGAGCTCGACCTCGCAGAGCCGGCGGCCGAGCGCGTGGATCTCCTCCGGTGTCATCTCGACGGTCGTGTGACTCCGCACCAACGCCGAATAGAGGCGGTCGCCGTCGGGCAACCACGACCAACCGGCGTGCTCGTCGTCGCGTGCGAGCGGCCCGAGCTCGTCGCGCAGCACGTCGCGGTAGCGCTCGAACGACGGCCGGATGCGCTCGACGACGAGCGTGCGCGCCTCGTCCCGCCACGCCGTCGCCTCGGGGCCGTCGTCCTCCCAGGACTCGGGCAGCTGGGCCGCCAGGAACGGGTCGTCGTCGACGTCGGTGGCCAGGTAGCCGTCGAGGGAGTTGACCGATCGGGCGAGCACCGCTGCGGCAGGCGTGCGTCCCCTCGTCGCGCCGGCACGGAACCGGTCGAGTGCCTGACCGAGGAAGCCGGGGACCTGCGAGTAGCGCAGCAGCGCCGCCTCGGCATGGGCGGGCTCCGGGTACGACAGCTGCGGCACGATCATCAGCAGCGCCGCATGGGGGCCGTCGAGGTGATCCGAGGAGAGCTCCGCCAGACGCAGCGACGCGGCTTCGATGCCGGCGTCGAGCTGGTGGGCGAGCAGCGCGGCGGTGACCTCGCCCGCCGCGTCGAGCCCTGAGCGGTCGATGGCACGGAGCTCGGCGGCGAACTGCTCGAGCTGCGCTCGATAGGCGTCCTCGGCCGATTCGGAGAGGTCGTCGATCCGGTCGTCGTGGTCGTGCACACCGAGCAACGAGGCAGTCAGCGGCGAGGCAGCGAGCTGCGCGTCCCAATAGCGGGCGGCGAGCGAGTCGAGCGCCGCCGCGGCGGTGGGGGCGGTGATGGGGGAGCGGCTGTCCTCGGTCACGGGGCTCCTTTGGGTACGCTGATCGGCGTGGACTCCGACGGGACCGGAGCGTACCCAGCCTCCTGGGAGACCGACGTCGTCCTCAGCGACGGACAGACCGTGCACGTCCGTCCGATCGTTCCCGAGGACGCCCCGCGGCTCGTCGAGTTCCATTCACGGCAGTCGCCGGAGTCGATCTACTTCCGCTACTTCTCGCC
>JAFAFN010000454.1 GCA_023423475.1 Actinomycetes bacterium
ACACCGACGAGGTGCTCGCCAGCCTCCCGGTGCTCGACCGCGTGCGCCAGGCGTGCAACGCCGGCGTCGGTGCCGGCGGCGTCGCCGCAGCCCCCACGAGCCAGCTCGACCAGTCGGTCGCCGCGCAGCTCGAGCGCCACGGCGTGACCCACCTCCAGTGCACGCCGTCGATGGCTCGCATGCTCTCGCTGCAGGACGCCTCACGCGCCGCGCTCGGCGACGTCGAGCACGTCTTCATCGGTGGCGAGGCGTTCCCCGTGGCCCTCGCGGAGGACCTGCGGAGCGCGTCGCGCAGCGGCAACGTCACCAACATGTACGGCCCGACCGAGACGACCATCTGGTCGAGCACCTGGAAGCTGCAGGGCGACCTCGACGTCATCCCGATCGGCACGCCCATCGCCAACACCCAGATCTACGTGCTGGACCGCAACCGCCAGCCGGTCCCGCCCGGCGTGGCCGGTGAGCTCTGGATCGGCGGCGACGGCGTCGTGCGCGGCTACCACGAACGGCCCGAGCTGACCGCGGAGCGCTTCGTCGAGAACCCCTTCGTGCCCGGCGGGCGCATGTACCTGACCGGCGACCTCGCCCGCTGGCGCGAGCTGCCCGACGGCTCCGCCCAGCTCGAGTTCCTCGGGCGCATCGACCACCAGGTGAAGATCCGGGGCTACCGCATCGAGCTCGGCGAGATCGAGACCCAGCTCGGCCGCTCCCCCGGCGTGCGCGAGTGCGTCGCCGTCGTGCGCGAGGACACCCCTGGTGACCAGCAGCTCATGGCGTACGTCTCGGCCGCCGACTCGGTCGACCTCGACCCCTCGGCGCTCAAGGACCACCTGCGGGCGACGCTGCCCGACGTCATGATCCCTGCGCACGTGCTCGTGCTCGACGACCTGCCGCACACCCCGAACGGGAAGATCGACCGCAACGCGCTGCCGTCGCTGGCCGAGGTGCTCGGACGCCGTGGTGGCGACACCCCGAAGGTCGAGGCGACCAACGACCTCGAGCGAGAGGTGCTCGAGGTCTGGGAGCAGACACTCGGACGCACGGGCATCGGCATCGACGACAACTTCTTCGACATCGGTGGCCACTCGCTGCTGATCGTCCGCATGCACCGTCAGCTCAAGGAGCGCCTCGAGCGCCCGATCGCGCTGACCGAGCTCTACCGCTTCCCGACCGTGCGCTCGTTCGCCGCCTCGCTCGAGGACGACACCGCCGCGGCCACCAAGCAGTCCAGCATCGACCGGGCGGCTCGCCGACGCGAGAACCTCGGCCGACGCCGCGTCCGGCGCTGAGCGCGCCGACTCCACCGACGACCGACACCATCCGACAGGGAAGGACCGAGGGGCACCAGTGGCCGACACCGACATCGCGATCGTGGGGCTCGCCGCGCACCTCCCGGGTGCGCGCGACGCCGCCGAGTACTGGCGCAACCTGACCGACGGCGTCGAGAGCGTGCGCGAGCTCTCCGAGGAGGAACTGCTCGCCGCCGGCGTGACCCAGGACCACCTCCGCCGACCGAACTACGTCCGTGCCGCCGCCACGCTGGACGGCGTGTACGACTTCGACGCGGACTTCTTCGGCCTCTCGCCGAAGGAGGCGGGGATCATGGATCCCCAACACCGCCACTTCCTGATGGCGTCGTGGGAGGCGCTCGAGGACGCCGGGCACGTCCCGCAGTCCTTCGACGGCGCGATCGGCGTGTTCGCCGGCTGCGGCATGGGCAGCTACTTCATGCGCAACCTGATGACGAACGCCGACCTCGTGCGCGACGTCGGCACCTTCCTCTTGCGCCACACCGGCAACGACAAGGACTTCCTGTCGACGCGGGCCAGCTACATCTTCGACCTGCGCGGACCGTCGGTGAACGTCCAGACGGCGTGCTCGACGTCGCTCGTCGCGACGCACCTGGCGGTCCAGCACCTGCTCTCGGGCGAGTGCGACCTGGCGCTGGCGGGCGGCGTGACCATCGAGGTCCCCCACGGGCAGGGCTACCAGTACCACGAGGGCGAGGTGCTCTCACCCGACGGCCACTGCCGAGCCTTCGACGCGGACTCCGCTGGCACGGTGTTCGGCAGCGGGGTCGGGGTCGTCGCGCTGCGTCGGCTCGACGACGCGCTCGACGACGGCGACCAGATCTACGCGGTGATCAAGGGCACCGCCGTGAACAACGACGGCGACCAGAAGGTCGGCTACCTCGCACCGTCGGTCGACGGCCAGGCCGCCTGCATCACCGAGGCGCTCGCCGTCGCGGACGTCGAGCCCGAGAGCATCCGGTACATCGAGTGCCACGGCACGGGCACGCCGATGGGCGACCCGATCGAGGTCGCGGCGCTGACGCAGGCCTTCGGCGCGGAGCCCGACGAGGACCCCTTCTGCCGCATCGGCAGCGTCAAGACGAACATCGGGCACCTCGACACCGCTGCCGGTGTCGCGAGCCTCATCAAGGTGGCGCTGACCTTGCGCCACGCCGAGATGCCGCCGAGCCTCAACTTCGACAAGCCCAACCCGAACCTCGAGCTGGACGACAGCCCGTTCCGGGTCAACGACGAGCTGACACCGTGGCCCTCGGACGACGACGTCCCCCGGCGTGCGGCGGTCAACTCGCTCGGCGTCGGTGGCACCAACGCGTTCGCCGTGCTCGAAGAGGCCCCGACCCTGCCCGAACGTGCCACCGCGGACACCGGCGACGCTCCGTGGCGCCTCGTGACGCTCTCGGCCCGGTCGCGCGGCGCGCTCGACGACGCGGGCGCCCGGCTCGCCGCGCACCTCCGATCGAACCCGGACCTCGACCTCGCGGACGTGGCCTGGACCCTCCAGGTCGGTCGCGCCCACTTCGCCGAGCGACGGGTCCTGGCGGCGCGCAGCGTCGCAGAGGCGGCCGAGCTGCTCGAGCAGTCCGACGCCCGCCGGGTTCCGACCCACACCGCGGCGACGGGTGATCACACCCTGACCTTCATGTTCCCCGGCGGCGGGGCGCAGCACCTGGGCATGGGTGCCGACCTGTACCGCGACGAGCCCGGTTTCGCGGCGAGCGTGGACGAGGGGCTCCGGCTGCTCGAGGAGGTGCACGGCCTCGACCTGCGTCACCTGCTGCTCCCCGACGACGCCGCGGCCGGGTCGGACGGCAGCGACGACCGCGTCGCCGAGCTCGCGCTCATGGCGCACCAGCTCGCGCTGATCTTCATCGTCGAGTACGCCCTCGCACAGCTGCTGATCGAACGGGGACTCGAACCCACCGCGCTGGTCGGACACAGCCTCGGCGAGAACACCGCTGCGTGTGTCGCCGGGACGATGTCCTTCGCCGACTGCCTGGGCCTGGTCGTCCTGCGCGGCCAGCTCATGGACCGCGTCGACGGCGGCGCGCTGTCGATCGCACTGCCACCCGCGGACCTGGCCGACGCGATCGAACGTCTCGGACTGGACCTCGCCGTGGTGAACAACCCCGAGCTGTCCGTGGTGTCGGGTCCCGTCGACGTGCTCGACGTGCTCGACGCCGAGCTGCGTGCCGACGGCGTCGAACCGCTGCGTGTGCCGGTCACGACCCCGGTGCACAGCCGCCTGCTCGACCCCGTGCTCGACGAGTTCCGTGCGTACCTCGACGGGATCGAGCTCTCGGCCCCGAAGATCCCATGGGTGTCGAACTCGACCGGCGAGTGGATCACCCCCGAGCGGGCGACGGATCCGGCCTACTGGGTCGACCACCTGCGCCACACGGTGCGCTTCTCGGACTGCGTGACGACCCTCGCCGAGGACCCCGGTCGCATCCTGTTGGAGGTCGGCCCCGGTCGGACCCTGTCGTCGCTGGTCCGGATGCATCCGGACCTCAAGGCGTCGCAGGCCTCGATCGCCGTCATGCGTCATCCCGACGAGGACGTCGACGACAACGCCGCGCTGCTCAGCGCCGTCGGCCGCATCTGGGCCGCCGGTGGTTCGCTCGACCTGGAGCGGCTCTTCGACGGCGACGATCCCCGCCGAGTCGGCCTGCCCGGCTACTCCTTCCAGACGCAGCGCTTCTTCATCGCCCCCGGCACACCCGCGACCGGAGCCACCGAGGACGAGCTGTTCCTCTTCCGCGAGCCCGACGAGGAGCGCTGGGCGTGGAAGCCCGTGTGGTCCAGTCGTGACCGCGAGGAGCCGATCGACGAGCGCCTCGACTGGCTCGTGCTCGCCGACACCACCGGCTTCGCGGAGGACGTCGTCGCCCGCCTCCGTGCGCGCGGCGACCGTGTCGTCGTGCTCCGCAACGGCGACTCCTACCGGGCGATCTCCGACGAGGAGTACCAGCTCAGCCCCGAGCTCGGTGAACTCGGCTACGACCAGCTCGTCAAGGACCTGGTCCGGACGGGTCGTGCGCCCGACCGCGTCGCGCACCTCGGCCTGCTGGCCACCGACGACCGGTCGTTCCGACCCGGCAGCAGCTTCTTCCACCGGAACCAGGAGCTCGGCTTCCAGAGCCTCGTGCACCTGGCCAGGGCATGGGCCGACGCCGGTCTGCAGCGACCGTTGCACCTGTCCGTCGCGACGATGGGCGCACAGGCGAGCCCCGGCGGCGGCGAGCTGCGCTGGCCGGAGCAGTCCACCGTGCTGGGCCCGGTCCAGGTCATCCCCCACGAGTTCTCGGACATCACCGCCTCGACGTTCGACCTCGACCCGGCCGAGCTCATCCGGGCCGTCGAGGGCGGCCGCGGCACCCGACGCTGGGACCTGGCCAAGCTGCCCACCTCGAAGGAGGGCCTGCAGCGCCTGCTGGCGATCGACGGACCCACCGTGGACCTGGTCGGCGAGGTGCTCGCAGAGCTGCTGCAGCCGGCCACCGACGAGATCGTGTCGATCCGCGGTGATCGCCGCTACGTGCGCGACGTGCGCCACGTCCGGCTGCCCGAACACGCTGCGCCGCGACTCCGTCGCGACGGCGTCGCGGTCATCACCGGCGGTCTCGGCGGCATCGGCCTCAGCGTCGCGGAAGAGCTCCATGCCACCTCGGGCGCACGCCTGGCACTCGTCAGCCGCAGCGAGCTGCCCGACCGGTCCCTCTGGGACGAGGTCGTCGGACGGCTCGGAGAGGAGCACCCCACCTCGGAGCGCATCAGCCGGGTCCGGGCCCTCGAGGCGGCGGGTGCACAGGTGCTGCTGCTGGCAGCCGACGTGACCGATCCCTCGTCGGTCGGCGCCGCGCTGGACCGCGTGCGATCGACCTTCGGCGCGGTGCACGCCGTCGTGCACGCCGCGGGTGTCGTCGACGACGGCCTCATGGTCACCAAGTCGGCGTCGCAGATGGACGACGTGCTGGCACCCAAGGTGTACGGCACCCTCGTGCTCGAGACCGCGACCGCGTCCGACGAGCTCGACCTGTTCGTGGTCTTCTCCTCGACCAGCACGGTGACCGCGCCGATGGGGCAGGTCGACTACGTCGCCGCCAACGCCTTCCTCAACGCCTTCGCCGAGTCGCGCGCCGCGCGGGGCGACGAGCACGTGATGGCCATCGACTGGGGCGTGTGGAACGAGGTCGGCATGGCCGCCGCGTCGGCCCGCGACGACGCGGCCTCGCCCGCGTCGGGCACCGAATGGGCGCCCGAGCACCCGTTCTTCCACGCCGCGATGCGGACCGTCGACGGCACCGTCCGCTTCACCAGCCGGTTCGCGCCCGACGAGGACTGGGTCTTCGACGAGCACCGCACCGCGGCGGGCGAGGCGCTGCTGCCCGGCTCCGCGTACCCGGAGCTGGTGCGCGGCGCGCTCGAGGAGCTCGGCGTCACGCGCCCGTTCGAGCTGCGCGACCTGACCTTCCTGCGCCCGTTGGCCGCGGACGGCGCCGAGCCGGTCGACGCCCGGGTGACCCTGATCCCGACCGAACGCGGCTACCGCGTCGAGGTCAGTGAATCGGTGCGGGTGGACCGCACGACCGCCGAGGGCGACTCGACCGAGGGATCCGCCGGCTGGCGCCGGACGGGCGAGGCCGAGGTGCGGCTGCACGAACGGACCGAACCTGCTCCCCTCGACCTGGACGCGATCGTCGCCGAGAGCCCGCGGCGCGGCCAGGTCCGCACCCGCCAGCAGGACCACCTCCGCTTCGGTCCGCGCTGGGACGTCGTCGAGCGGGTCCAGTACGGCACGCGGACCGCCATCGCGTGGCTCCGGCTCGACGAGGCGTTCCGTGACGACCTGGACGGAGTGGGCCTGCACCCCGCCCTCGTCGACCTGGCGACCGGCTACGCGATGGACCTCGTCGAGGGCTACACGGGCGACCGCCTGTGGGTCCCCGTCAGCTACCGGAGCATCACGGTGCACGACCGCCTTCCGGCCGAGATCGTGTCGGTGGTGACCGCGCAGCGCGGCTCGGACGAGGCGAGTGGACTCGCGACGTTCGACGTCACGATCTGCGACCCCGACGGCCGGGTGCTCGTCGAGGTCGACGGCTTCACGATCAAGCGGCTCGACGGCACGCTCGATCTCTCCGCCGGTCGGCGCGCGCTCGCCGTCGAGGTCGAGTTCGACGCCGACACCCGTGATCGGCAGCCGTCCATGTCCGAGCTGGCCTTCCAGCAGAACCTCGCGCAGGGCATCGTGCCGGAGGAGGGTCGCCGGCTCTTCGCCCGGGCCACCGCGGCACGGAACCTCCCCGTCGTGTACCTGACGTCGCTCGACCTGCACGGACTGGCACGACAGAGCGATCGCATCGCCGAGTCCCAGACGGGATCGTCGTCGGGTGAGTCGAGCGCCGTGTTCGCACGTCCGCAGCTCGACGCCGAGTACCTCGAGCCCCGCAACGACGTCGAGGAGCAGCTCGTGTCGATGTGGCAGGACCTGCTCGGCATCGACCAGATCGGTGTGCGCGACGACTTCTTCGACCTCGGCGGCCACAGCCTGATCGCCGTGCGGCTCTTCGCACAGGTGAAGCGGACCTTCGCGGTCGACTTCCCCATCTCGCTGCTCGTCGAGGCACCGACCGTCGAGGCCGTCGCCACGCGGATCATCGCCGCCATGCCGGCGAGCGGAGGGGACGAGGACGGCACCGACGCCACGCTCGCGGACGCCCCGCCCCGCTACCGCCACCTGGTCCCGATGCACCCGGGTGACGGCGTCGACGAGACACCGTTCTTCCTGGTCGCCGGCATGTTCGGCAACGTGTTGAACCTGCGCCACCTCGCCCACCAGATCGGTGCGGACCGGCCCTTCTACGGCGTGCAGGCCCGGGGCCTGTACGGCGACGAGGAACCGCACGAGACCTTCGAGGAGATGGCGGCCGACTACCTCGCCGAGGTGCGCTCGGTGCAGCCCCACGGCCCGTACCTGCTCGGCGGCTTCTCCGGCGGTGGCATCGCGGCGCTCGAGATGGCCCAGCAGCTGCACGCCGAGGGCGAAGAGGTCGCGCTGCTCGTCATGCTCGACACCCCCGTCCCCTACGACACTCCCCTGACCACCCGTGACCGCGTGCAGATCCAGATCGACAAGCTGCGCGAGAAGGGCGTCGGCTACGTGAAGGAGTGGGCGGTCAACCGGATCGAGTGGGAGAAGGAGAAGCGTCGCCGGGCCGAGGGCCCCGCACTGCCGACCGACGCCGGTGCGCTGCACTCCACCGTGATCGAGGCCGCGTTCTACCGGGCGCTCGAGCGCTACGACGTCCAGCCCTACCGGGGCGTCATCTCGCTCTACCGGCCGAAGCTGTCGCCGCTGCACGTGTTCGGACCGGACCGCCAGATCAACATCGACCGGCGCTTCATCTACCACGACAACGGTTGGGGTCCGCACTGCGAGCGGGTCGACGTCGTCGAGGTGCCCGGCGACCACGACTCGATGGTGCTCGAGCCGGCCGTGCGCGTGCTCGCCGGCCACATGCGCAGCGCGATCGAGGATGCCGACACCACCCTCGTCGAGGCTCGACTGCCGGCTGGGGCGTGAGCGACGACGTCGGGGTGTCGGGACCGGCGGGCCTGCTCGCCGCGGCGATGCTCGAGCTGTCACCCCCCGGGGTGCGCTCGGGCCTGCTCCAGGTCGACGACCGCCACGTCGCGTCGCTGCACGCGTCGGAGGCCGCCCACGTCCGCTGCGCGGTCGCCACACGACGACGGGAGTTCGCGACGGGTCGGGCGCTGCTGCGTCAGCTGACCGCGACCAGCGACCCGATCGGGGTGAGCCCGGAACGTGCCCCACTGGTGCCCGACGGATGGTCGGCGTCGCTCGCGCACAGCGACCGGTTCGCCGTGGCGGTCGCGGCGGATCGCAGCTCGTACCGCGCGCTGGGGATCGACCTCGAACCCATGGGCCCGATGGAGCCGGACGAACGATCGGTGGTCCTGCGCGACGACGACCCGGAGCTCGACGGTCGGGCCGCACTGGTGCTGAAGGAAGCCGCCTACAAGGCGTGGAGCGGACTCGGTGGCCCGCTGATCGACTTCCACCAGGTCCGCCTCGAGCTCGACGGCGACACCTTCGTGGCCTTCACGCCTCGGCCGGAGATCGTGCTGCGAGGTCGTTGGGCAGGCATCGCCGACCACTGGCTCGCCGTGGTCACCGATCCTGCTCCTGGCTGAGCCGCCTCAGGTCCGCTGGCGTGGCCGACGGGTCGAGCTCGACCCGTGCTTGCCGGTGTTCCTGGTCGTCGGCGCTCCGTTGCGCCCGTTGCCGCCCTTCGAGTCGTCGCTCGCCGAGGTCCCCTTGTCCGAGGA
>JAFAFN010000475.1 GCA_023423475.1 Actinomycetes bacterium
CGACAAGGAGGAGTACCGGTTCTCCGAGAAGTACGAGCTCAAGGTGCGCGACCACGACTCGGTCGACTCGTTGTGGCCGTTGCTCGTGCGGCTGAACGAGATCCGTCGAGCGCATCCCGCCTTCGCCCGGATGGACTCGTTGCGCTTCCACCACGTCGACCACGACGACGTCATCGCCTACAGCCACGTGCGAACCGTCGACGGCGTCACCGACCGCGTGCTGATCGTGGTGAACCTGAACCCCGACGAGCTGCGGGAGGCGACCGTGTACGTCGACACCGCGGCGATCGCCCTGCACGACGGCGCGGCCTTCGACGTGCTCGACGAGCTGACGGGGGAGCAGTGGCGTTGGGGAAGCTCGGGCAACTACGTGCGCTTCTCGCCCGGTGACCGGGTCGCGCACGTCTTCGCCGTCACGCCCGCCTGAGCAGCCCGGCCCGTCGCCCGCTCGCCGGCCGGTCGTGGACCTGCGGGTGGGGCAACATGTCGACCATGGACCCCGTACGCCTCGCTCGATCCATCGCCCTCGGCCGCATCCTGTTCGGGGCGCTGATGCTGTTCGTCCCGAACACGGTGCTCGCACGGGCCTCGGCGGAACGCCCCGGACCGCTGGTGTGGCTCGCCCGGGCGTTCGGGATCCGCGACGTCGTGCTGGGCGTCGGCGCGTTGCGATCGCTGGCCCATCCCGATCCCGACCCGTCCTGGGTGCGCATGGGAGCCGTGGCCGACACCTCCGACGCGGTCGCTGCGATCGTGTGGCGCGACGAGCTCGGCGCTTCCGGCACGATCTCGACCCTGGCGCTGGCCGTACCGGCCTCGGTCGGAGGTTGGACCGCCGCAGCGGGGTTGTCCCGCTGAGCCCTGGCTCCGTCGCAGCGCGGGGTGGCCGCTCTGATCCGGAGCGTCCGCGCACGCCGATAGCCTGCGAGGCGTGAACCAACCTCCCACCACCGGCTCGATCCTCACCGCTGACAACGAGTGGTACCGGTCCTCGATCTTCTACGAGGTGCTCGTCCGGGGCTTCTTCGACGCCTCCGGCGACGGCAACGGCGACTTCCGGGGTCTGATCGCCAAGCTCGACTACCTCGAGTGGCTGGGCATCGACTGCCTGTGGCTCCTGCCCTTCTACCAATCGCCCCTCAAGGACGGCGGGTACGACATCTCGGACTTCCTCTCGGTGCACCCCGACTTCGGCACCGTCGACGACGCGGCCGAGCTGATCGAGGAAGCGCACCGGCGCGGCATCCGCGTGGTCGCCGACATGGTGGTGAACCACACGTCGGACCAGCACCCGTGGTTCCAGGAGTCCCGCCAGGACCGCACCAACCCGAAGGCCGACTGGTACGTGTGGGGCGACGACGACCAACGCTGGTCGGATGCCCGCATCATCTTCACCGACACCGAGCCGTCGAACTGGACCTACGACGCGCAGCGCGGGCAGTACTACTGGCACCGCTTCTTCCACCACCAGCCCGACCTGAACTACGACAACGAAGAGGTCCAGCAGGCGATGCTGGACACCGTGTCGCACTGGCTCGGCCTCGGACTCGACGGGTTCCGACTCGACGCCGTCCCCTACCTCTACGAGCGCGACGGCACCAACGGCGAGAACCTGCCCGAGACCCACGCCTTCCTGCGTCGACTCCGCGCCGAGGTGGACTCGAAGTACCCCGGCAAGGTCCTGTTGGCCGAAGCGAACCAGTGGCCCGAGGACGTCGTCGAGTACTTCGGTGAGGACGGCGATGAGTGCCACATGTGCTTCAACTTCCCGCTGATGCCGCGCATGTTCATGTCGCTGCGACGCGAGGAGCGCACGCCGATCACCGAGATCCTGGAGCGCACGCCCGACATCCCTGCGGGCGCGCAGTGGGGCATCTTCCTGCGAAACCACGACGAGCTCACCCTCGAGATGGTCACCGACGAGGAACGTGACTACATGTGGGCCGAGTACGCGAAGGACCCGCGCATGCGTCGCAACGTCGGCATCAGCCGGCGCCTCTTCCCGTTGCTCGAGAACGACCGCCGTCAGGCCGAGCTGCTGCACGCACTGCTGCTGAGCCTGCCCGGCACGCCGATCCTCTACTACGGCGACGAGATCGGCATGGGCGACAACATCTACCTCGGTGACCGCGACGGCGTGCGCACCCCGATGCAGTGGAGCCCGGACCGCAACGGCGGCTTCTCGACCGCGGACTTCGCGCAGCTGTACCTGCCGCCACTCATGGACCCCGTCTACGGCTTCCAGTCCGTGAACGTCGAGGCCGAGCGTCGCGACGCCGGCTCGTTCCTCAACTGGCTGCGTCGCATGCTGCACGTGCGTCACCAGCACACCCTGTTCGGCCTCGGCGGCTTCGAGCTGCTCGAGGTGTCGACGCCGTCGGTGTTCGCCTACCTGCGCACACCGGCCGATGGCGACGACACCTCGAACCCGGTGCTCTGCGTGAACAACTTCTCGGGCGCCGCGCAGCCCGCCGAGCTGTTCCTGTCGCACCTCGCCGGCCGCGTGCCCGTCGAGCTGCTGGGGCGGGTCGCCTTCCCGGCGATCGGCGAGCTGCCGTACTTCGTGACGCTGCCGCCGTACGAGTTCCTCTGGTTCGAGTTGACCGACCCCGTCTCCTGACCGGTCAGGGGAGCGCGTCGAGGTCGAGCCCGGCGATCATGTCCGCGAGCCGTTCCGCGGCGAGGCGCGCCCCGACGGGGTCGTCGAAGTGCGCGCCGTCCCGCGGACGCAGCTCGACGCCGTCGAGGTGTCGCGGACAGGGAGTGGTCGGGCAGATCGAGCGGGCGAACGGCAGGACGACCACCCGTCCCGGATCGTTCGCTGCGACGACGTCGAGGAGCGCGTTCGCATGTGTCATGCGGCGGACCTTCTCGGAGTCCGCCGTGCGCGTGTCGGTGTCGGTGGTCTCGGGCACCGTCGCGAACGCCACGGCCGCCCCGCCGGACGACACCCGTCGGATCATCTCGCCGTAGAGCCGCAGCAGCTCGGCGTCGGACTCGGGCGACGCGGCGGGCAGGAACCGCCCGTCGACGATCCGGCCACCCGACTCCCACGACGACATGGCGACCACGAGGTCGGGGCCCACCTTCTGGATCGCACCGGTCTGGTTCGGCGGGATCGCGTCGTTGCACGCCGTGGTGAAGTCGTAGGCCACGCCATCGTCGCTCGCCGGGTCCCCGGTGAGCAGCCCGCAGCCGGGTGCGGCGGCGGTCGCGAACGAGATCCCCCGGACGGTCAGGGCGTCGCCGAGCGCACCTTCGAGGCTCGCCGCGACGCTGTCGCCCACCAGCAGGACCCGCTGCGCCCGGCGTGGCGGGATGGTCGTGGGCGGAGGCGGCGGCGGTGGTGTGGTCGGTGCGGCGGCAACATCGGGCGCCGGCGGTGGAGTCGGCGCGGGAGTGGTCGTCGGTGTCGACGTGGACGTCGAGGTGGTGGTGCGGGGCGCCTCTCGGATCGTGAGGGTGCCGGGGTCACGGGTCTCGAGGTACTGCGGCGGCGGCGGGAGGTCGTTGGTGACCCACCGAACCCCGACGAGCAGCGCCAGTGCGGCGATGGGCAGCGCGAGCAGCGCCTGACGGGTGCGCAGCGACCCGCCGGCCCGGCTGGGCAGCTCGATGGCTCGGAACATGAGCGCCGCGGCACCGATGCTCACCGTCACCCGCAGGACGAACAGCGCCGCACCGTCGAGGCCTGTGCGTGCCTCGTTCAGCCACAGGAACACCGGCCAGTGCAGCAGGTAGACCCCGTAGCTGATGCGGCCGAGCAGCAGGAACGGCGTCCACTCGAGCAGCCTCGCGACGAGGCCGCGGTCGCTCGCCGCGACGATGACGGCTGCCGTGGCCGCCGCCGTGACCAACAACCCCCACGGGTAGAGCCAACTGCTGTCGAGACGGGCGATGTGCACGAGGGAACCGAGCACCACGAGGCCCAGGACCCCGACCAGGTCGATGGGCGTCGAGGAGCGTCGGCTCGGTGGACGGGGGAGCCGTCGCAGCATCGCCAGAGCGAGCAGCGAACCGACCAGCAACTCGGCGGCACGGGTGTCGGTGCCGAAGTACGCCCGATCGACCGAGGACCGAGCGGCCAGTCCGTTGGCGACCGCCGAGGCGACGACGAGCACGCCGAACACCCCGGCGAGCACCAGGAGCCGCTGTCGGTGTGCCAGGCGGACCGACAGCACGGCCACGACGAGCAGCGGGAGCACGACGTAGAACTGCTGCTCGATCGCCAGGCTCCAGAAGTGCTCGAGCGGCGAGGGGGTGGACTGCGACGCGCCGTAGGTCGTGCCCTCGGCGATGAAGTGCCAGTTGGCCAGCTCGGCCAGGGTCCACGGCACGTCACCGCGCAGCAGCCGCAGCTGCTGGTCGTCCCAGACGCCGAGCGCACCCATGACGACGACGAGCCCGATGGTGCACCACGAGGCCGGCAGCAGGCGGCGGAAGCGCCGCGAGTAGAAGCGTCGGAGGTCGATCGACGCGGTCGGGGCGTCGAGGCGCTCCCTGACCAGCAGCGACGTGATGAGGAACCCCGAGAGGGCGAAGAAGACCGACACCCCGAGGAATCCACCGCGTGTCCCTGCGACCTCGCCGTGGAAGGCCATGACGGCGATGACCGCGACGGCACGGATGCCGTCGAGCGCCCCGATGTGGCCCAGCGATCCGACGTCGGCGACCTGCGCCGACGCCTGCGGAGCCTGCTCGAGGCCTGCCTCGGACATGGGTCGACGGTAGTCGCTTCGCCCCGCACCGAGTTCGGGGGCGACCGGGTGGCGCTCGGCACCCTGGTTCGAGTCGGGTCGCTCCGCGCGGTAGAAACTTCCCCATCGACGCCGCATCGTTCACCTCAGAACTCGCCTCGCTGCTCCCGGCGTTCCTCGCCGGGCAACGCTGGTACGGCGTGGTCGACCGCCCGAAGATCGACATCCGGCGGGTCGACACCCTCGTCGACCAGTGGCCGACGCTGCTCTGGTTGCTCGTCGAGGTCCGCGGCGACGGCGGTCGAGGCCCCTCCGCGTGGTACCAGCTGCCGGTCGGCGCGAGCCCGGAACGCCCCGCGCACCTGCCCGACGCCGCCCTGCTCGGCCAGATGGCGACCCCTCGCGGGGATGCGCACCTGTTCGACGCGCTCGCCGATGACGACATGGCGCTCTCCTTCGCCCACCACGTCGCACCCGACCTGCACTTCAACTCGGTGCGGCCACAGGGCGGCGAGGCGTCCAACACCTCGTTGGTGCTCGACGACCGCTACATCCTGAAGGTCTTCCGACGTGTCCAGCCGGGTCCCAACCCAGATGTCGAAGTCACCGAGCGTCTGGGCAAGATCGGCTTCGGCGCGGTGCCGGTGCCCGTCGCGGTGTGGCGACGCAACCAGACCGACCTGGCGGTCGTGCGCCGCTACGAGCGCAGTCGCGGCGACGGCTTCGAGCTCGCCATGACGTCGCTGCGCGAGATGTTCAACCTGCGACGACCGCCGAGGGACTGCAAGCTCGACTTCGCGGACGACGCCCACCTGCTGGGCCGCAACGTGGCCGAGCTGCACGTCGCGCTGGCCGAGGCCTTCGACGCGGAGGACGCCGACGGCGATGCCTGGGCCGCCGACATGGCCGCCCAGCTGCACCGGGTCGCCGGTGGGCAGCTCGACACCGAGCGGATCGAGGCGATCTACGACCGGTTGCGCACCGCAGACGATCTCGGCTCGGCGATCAGGATCCACGGAGATCTGCACCTGGCGCAGGTGCTGCGCCTGCAGCGCAACTGGATGGTGCTCGACTTCGAGGGCGAGCCCGCCCGTCCCCTCGAGGAACGTCGTCACCCCTCGTCGCCGCTGCGCGACGTCGCGGGCATGACCCGTTCGTTCCAGTACGCCGCGGCGATGGCGTTGCGCCAGCACGAAGAGCCCGACCGCGAGCTGCGGGTGCTCGCGGATGCCTGGACCGTTCGCAACGTCAACACCTTCCTGGCGGGCTACGCGGACGTCGACGAGGCACACCGACTGCTGCCCCGGGCCCGCTCCAGCCGGGACGCGCTGCTGAGCGTGTTCGAGCTCGACAAGGCGGTCTACGAGGTCGCCTACGAGCTGGCGCACCGCCCAGAGCTCGTCGATCTGCCCGTGCAGGCGGTCGAACGACTGCTCGACGGTGAGGACGAGCTGCCCGAGTCCGGCGCGGAGCTCTGAGCCGTGCCCCGGTCGGCCGACGGGGAAGCGCCGACCCCGGAGCCGCCGGGTGAGCTCGACCTGTACCTGTTCGCCGAAGGGCGCCATCGACGGCTCTGGGAGCTGCTCGGCGCGCACCCGGGCGAACACGGCACGACCTTCGCCGTCTGGGCGCCCAACGCGACCCAGGTGATCGTGGTGGGTGACTGGTGTTCGTGGGATCCGTCCTCGGGCACACGGCTCTCACCGCAGGGCTCGACGGGGATCTGGTGGGGCTACTCGCCCGAAGCCTCCGTCGGTGACCGCTACAAGTACGAGGTCGCCGGCGCCGACGGGGTGCTCACCCTGCGTGCGGACCCGCTGGCCACCGCCGCCGAGGTCCCGCCCGAGACCGCCTCGATCATCGAGCGCAGCTCGTACGACTGGCGCGTCGGCGGCGACTGGCGTGCGGCCCGAGCGGCCCGCAACGACGGTCGGCTGTCGATCTACGAGGCGCACCTCGGCTCGTGGCGCCGACATCCCGACGGGCGGTCGCACTCGGCTCGCGAGCTCGCGGAGCCCCTCGCCGACTGGGCGGTCGAGCTCGGCTTCACCCACTTGGAGCTCATGCCGGTCGCGACCCACCCGTTCGGTGGTTCATGGGGCTATCAGGTCAGCGGGTACTACGCCCCTGACGCCCGCCTGGGGTCCCCCGACGACCTGCGCCACCTGATCGAGGTGTGCCACTCGAGGGGCCTCGGCGTCCTGTTGGACTGGGTGCCGGCGCACTTCCCCCGCGACACCTTCGCCCTCGCCCGCTTCGACGGCACCGCGCTGTACGAACACGCCGACCCCCGCCGTGGCGAGCACCCCGACTGGGGCACCCTCGTGTTCAACCCCGGTCGCGACGAGGGGCGGAACTTCCTCATCGCGAACGCCCTCTACTGGCTCGAGGAGTTCCGGGCCGACGGGCTGCGCGTCGACGCGGTGGCCTCGATGCTGCACCTGGACTACTCCCGCGAACCGGGGGAGTGGGTCCCCAACGAACACGGCGGACGAGAGGACCTGGACGCCGTCGCGTTCGTCCGGGAGCTCAACGAGGTCGTCGCCGAGACGCACCCCGGTGCGCTGGTGATCGCCGAGGAGTCGACGTCGTGGCCGGGGGTGACCGCACCGGTCGAATGGGGCGGGCTCGGCTTCGGTCGCAAGTGGAACCTGGGGTGGATGCACGACACGCTCAGCTACTTCGAGCACGACCCGCTGCACCGCTCCCACCATCACGGCGAGCTCGCCTTCCCGATGGTCTACGCCCGGCACGAGCGGTGGGTCCTGCCCCTCAGCCACGACGAGGTCGTGCACGGCAAGGGCTCGCTCATCGAGAAGATGCCGGGTGACCGTTGGCAGAAGTTCGCCAACCTCCGCTGCCTGCTCGCCTGGCAGTGGTGCCACCCGGGTCGGCAGCTCCTCTTCATGGGCAGCGAGCTCGCCCAATGGCGCGAGTGGTCCCACGACCGGGAGCTCGACTGGTTCCTGCTGGCCGAGGCCGACCACGACGGAGTGCGCCGTCTCGTCGGCGACCTGAACCGCCTCCAGGAGCGCCTCCCGGCGTTGTGGCGCAGCGACGACGACCTCGACGGCAACTTCGGGTGGCTCGACGCCGAGGACCACCGCCACTCGGTGTTCTCGTTCTGGCGGCGATCCCCGGGCGGCTCCGACGTGGTCGTCGTGGTCGCCAACCTCACGCCGGTGCCGCGCCACGGCTACCGCCTGGGTGTCCCCGTGGACGGCGACTGGCAGGTCGAGCTCGACACCGACGCGGCGCGCTACGCCGGCTCCGACCACGAGGTCGCAGGGCCCACGCTCTCTGCCGACACGACGACGCCCTGGCAGGGTCAGCCGGGCTCGTTGCTGATGACGCTCCCACCTCTGGCGGTGGTGGTGCTGACCCCACTCGGGTAGGTCGGCGGTAGCGTCGACACGGTGGACGTCACCGTCAGCTGCCATCGACACCCCGACCGCGAAGCCGGTGTCAGCTGCCAGCGCTGCGATCGGCCGATCTGTCCGAAGTGCATGCGTCAGGCCTCGGTCGGGTTCCAGTGTCCGGAGTGCACCTCGGCCCCTCCGGAGCAGGTGATCCGTCCGACGAGCCTGTACCGGGGCCACTCCGAGGTCGTCGTCGGCAAGGTCATCATCGGCCTGAACGTCGCCGTCTGGCTGCTCGCGACGGTGCTCGGCGGCGACCCGATGTCGATCTCGGGACCGGTGTACGAGCACGGCGCCCTCTTCGGCCCCTTCGTGGCCGACGGCGACTGGTGGCGGATCGTGAGCGGCGCGTTCATGCACTCCGGGGTCATGCACCTCGGCATGAACATGCTGCTGCTCTGGTTCCTCTCACAGGAGCTCGAACCCGCGCTCGGTCGGATGCGCTTCGCCATCCTCTACGTCGTCTCGCTCGTCGGTGGGTCACTCGGCGTGCTGGTGCTGTCGCCGCTGTCACCGACGGTGGGGGCCTCGGGTGCGGTCTTCGGCCTGATGGGCGGCCTCATCGTGTTGCAGCTGCGGGCGAAGCAGAACCCGTGGCAGTCCGGCATCGGTGGACTGGTGCTGATCAACCTGGTGCTGACC
>JAFAFN010000510.1 GCA_023423475.1 Actinomycetes bacterium
TATGAAAGGTTTAAATATGTATTAGGAATTTTATTTACAGATGAAATCAACTTGGATGATCAAGACTTTGGTTATGATTTGAAATCGAATTAAATTATTTAATATTCCTAAAATTAACATAATACACCTTATACGAAGTGCGTTATAATTATCTATAGAAATCAATGCTGTAGTTTCTAGTTTATAGCCCGAACATCCCTGTTCGGGCTTTTTTTATGATTTTTCACGTTCCACGATCAATAAGTGATCAATGTTCCACGACTTTGTTCATATCAGTTAAACAATCGTGGTTAATCATAGGGTCTAAAAAAACGGCTCCAAAAGCCTCTTTTCTCCGGTTCCTGTTCAACATGCTCCGGCACGGGAATCCTCTTATTTTCCGTCTGCTCTGGAGTAGTCAATCCGTCATGTTTAGCTTCTGCTGTGTCCGGTTCGGGATCTGTTTTGGCTATGCTGGGTTGCACCGGTTCTTGATCGGTAAACGTAGTCATATTAGGTTTTGGGGCTTCTAATAGACGTTGCATCGTTTCAATTTGGTTTTGATAAAAAGATTCCCTATCTTTGGCATCATCAAGCTGATTTTTTAGCATGTCTATTTGTTGTCTAAGCAGTAAAACTTCTGCCGAATTTGGACTGTCTATTTTTACAGGTTCTTTTACATCCTGTTTTTTAACTGGTTCCCCAAAAACGCGTATGGCTTCTGCTAGATCAATCTTATTCTCAGAATTTTTACTTAAAATTCCTTTCTTTATATTGTTGTAAATTGTTTGTCTATTGATGTTGTACAGCTTGGAAAGTTCAAGAACTGTAAGGGTTTTCATGCTGTAAACCTATGCCTAAACTTGTCAAAATTGGTTGTCTATTAGACTGTCTAATAGACAAATGATCAAGTCTATAATTTAGGCAGCTTTAAACCCGACTTTTTGAAGGTAAGGATGTAACTCTTCAAATTTAGTGGGGTCTTGAAGCATGTCAGCGATACGTAAAGCAAATTGCTGATAGCTCTCAGTACCTTCTGAATATCGTCCCATCTCTGGTAGTTCGGAAAGTTTATTAGCAAACAAATGGCGTTGTTTATCGGTCATTTTTGAGAAGGCATCTAAAGTATTAGGATCTCTCTTACTCTCGATATGCTCATGAGTTGATTTCTTTTGTTTAAAACTGAATGAAAAACCTGAAATTGAGCGTCCTTTTTTATGCTGTTCATACTTCAGATTGATATCTGAAAACTCATTAATTTGGTCTATAGCAATATCAAGTACACGTCTCTTAAATGCTTCCATTCTGGTGTATTCGTTTACACCAATACCCAATTGGCTACGGAATTTATTTAATTCAAAAAGAGGGGTCTTCCCTATAGATTTCCACTGCATTAATAATTCGTACAGACGAACTGCATAGACGCTTTTAAATTCAGATGTTTTTCGTAAATGATAGCTTGTGAAATATTGTTCAAACCCATCTATTTTAGTGACATGTTCGATAACTACACGAGTTAATGTAACGAGAATTCGACCTTCACCTTTTCTATAGTTTGCATCTTGAATCCAACGACTTTTCGTTAGACTTCCATCTTCATTTGTAATTGTGAATTGTCGCTTAAATAGTGAGTCTTCTGCTTCAATTAAAGCTAAATAAGCAGCATCTGGAGAAACATTAAAAGCTTTCGCATATCTAATGGCACTTAGTTCTAATGGTTCATCAGTTGATAAACCTTGTCCTGTTTCTCGAGCATCTACAATAGCGAGCTGTAAAAGACGAGTTTCACTTAAGGTTAGAGTCTGTAAGGCTTGAACAAGTTTATTTGATTTTACGACTAAGTCTGTCATGTTGTTCTATATAGCAACGGTTTTATTATGTTGCTATAACAACATAATAAAAATGCGTTGTCAAATACCGAGGAAACGTTGCTATATAACCGAGGAAACGTTGCTATATAACCGAGGAAACGTTGCTATATAACCGAGGAAACGTTGCTATATAACCGAGGAAACCCTTTTGTATGAAGGCTTTCAGCCTATCTAAAAGCATTTAAAAACATTAAAAATAATTAAAAGCCTTGGGAACGAAAAATTGCCCTATGTTTTCGCTACGCTCAAACTCTATTGAATCTCGCTTACGCTCGATTCGAGGGGCAATTTTTTACATCATCTCGTTGTGACTTTAATAAAAGCAAAAGCAACTATGAATTCGCTTCGCTCATAAGTTTTTTTTCGCTGCGCTCGATCTAGGCTTAAAAATTTGTACGATAGCTAGGGTTTTATGAAATCAAATGCCAAAAAAGCTGTTTTTCAGAGGTCGAGGCGCAAATTTTCATTGTGTCACTCGTAGACACTCGTTAAATATGGCTTTTAAATGCGAAAAAATGGGGGTTTTAGCCACTTTAGCTGTTTTTCTAATGATACCTACGTGGAATAAATAAAAGTGCTTTAAATGGCAAAATATAGAGATTTAGGAACTCACCTCGTTTAATTGCTTTGCCGCAACCGAGGGAGTCATATCTCACTATCGTAGAGTTCACGTTGTTTACGAATAGAACATGAGTAGGCAAATACTCAGTCATCATCACAATACGCCGTTTTTTATACTAAAAAATGGTAAAAACTCACAGAATGTCTGCTCACATCAGTTTTTCTAAACCGCAAATATTCAATTAGTTAGAATTGAAACTATGAAAAAAATCATGCAGTACACAAGACTATGCTGCCGTATTTTCTTTTCTTTCATTAACTTTTGCTTAGTCCTGACTTAGATAGGGAGACCAATCCCGACCTATCAGAACAAACAATGGCGACCAAACCATTTTTAGCTATGTTTCGCTTTTTTAGATAACAACATAAAACCGACTCGGATTTTCGACAACACTACTCCCTTTACCACCCGTAGCAGCCACGCCACTGGTGAGTTTGCAATGTTTAAATACAGCATCGACTTCATTATTTTCATAACTTATACGACCTACTCATCCTCTCTCCCTCTCCATGCCTTGCCGTGACAACTCAATGTCTAACAGCATGGAGATTCCCAAAGTTATTTTTAACGATCTTAGCAATTGAACGCCAATGCTCTTTTGTCTGTCAGTGCTTCCATTTTCCCCACCACGCGGTTCCTTGGATTTGGTGGATATGACTTTGAGACAAAATCTGAGCGTATGGCTCTTAATCTACACGTGTCTCCGGTTTATGCTTCCGGATGTATACTGTTTAAGCTATCCGTTGACCCACTTTGCTTGAGATGATCTCACTCAGTGGTGCCGCTGCTTCCAGATTTCTCCTCAGCTAGCCTGTAACATTGCTGTTACCTCAAACGCCATCAGTTGTGCCAATGAGCTGCGCTTCCCTCTTAGAGTGCATTTGCCGCAACACATTGCCGTTATTAGCGACCCTTAACGTCCTGTCAGGTTCTCACGGTAATCGTTAAAACAGGGTTTCAATACAAAAAAAATTGTATCTAGTCAGGCTATATCTAACCTCACGACCACTTCACAATCATTCGATTGTTTATAGGCTCCCGTGTCCTTGTCGCCCAACCCCGTTTACAACGGATTGGATCGAAAAGGAGTATTACAACTCCCTAGCGCCCATCAGATCGTACCGAACGGGATTTCTCCAGTAGTACGCTCAATCGGTCAACTCAAAATGGCTAGTTCTGAATTGTGCGCTATCTAAAAAAACATGGCTTTAAGCAGGCTGTTGCCTGCTCAAAATCGCTAAAACGAAAATGGTCAGGCAGTTGGTCAGACTGCTTTAAGTCAATGAATATTGCGACTATAAACCAAGCAAAAATAGATGTAAATTCCGTCACATAGGAACCACTTAATTGCACGATGACAAATTGTGTCAATTAAGTCCGACCAATGCCTTTGGCATTGGTAAAAAATCAAAATCGTTGAAAGCCTATATAAAATATAGCTTTGAGTTAAAATAAATATTGCTTGATTACATAAGACTTTTTAGAATATTGTTTGATGACAATTGAACAAATATTGCTTGGTGACAATTAAATGATTCATTACAGCCCAAACAGTCGTTATACAGCGCAAAAAATTGTAGATAAAGTTGCAAACGGTGCGTATTTCTATAGTCACTTTACTGTTGAATCTGATAACACGATGTTTGCAGATAAAATCCAAAAACTCATAAAAAAACTCAGCCAAAAATATTCTTTAGATTTAAGCCCACGACAAAGGACTTATCGTTTAAATAAAAAAAATGAGCCTATTGCGGATTTAATTATTCAAAAGCGTTATGACCAAGATATCTGGGAATTTTGGCTGTTGGTGACTACGCCCAAAAGCAATGAATACAACAC
>JAFAFN010000005.1 GCA_023423475.1 Actinomycetes bacterium
GGCCACACCCTGGTCATGGGCCGCCGCACCTGGGAGTCGATCGGACGACCGCTGCCGGAGCGACGGATCGTGGTGGTCACGTCGCAGGCTCTCGACCTGCCCGACACCGTGGTCGCTGCCGGCACACCCGATGCGGCGCTCGACCTGGCGCTCACCCAGGACCCGGATCCCGCCGTCGTCGGTGGGGCGACGATCTACGACGCGCTGCTCGACCGGGTCGACCGCATCGAGCTGACGCGCATCGACATCGACGTGCCCGATGCGGACACGTTCTTCCACGTGCCTGTGGACGAGTTCCGCGAGACCACCCGCCGCCCGGGCGAGGACCCGACGGTCACCTACCTGACGCTGGAACGGATGCACTCGCCAGACGATCCCGATCCGACCGCCACGTACGCCAACGCGTGGACCGATTGGGAAGCAGGCGACGACAGCCGTCTCTGGGACTCCGCGTCAGGCGACGGGCTCACATGATGCGCAGCCGGCCGGAGCGTCCGAGCGCGGTCCGACAACCCACTCAGCCGATGGCGAGCACGGCGCCGAGTGCGACGACGAAGCCGACCTCGACGGGCACGGCGGTGCGGTTGTAGCGCTCGCCCCAGCCGTCGTCGACGAAGGCGCCGATGACCCGCACCGCGAGGATCGCTCCGGCGATCATGAGCACACCGGTCAGCGCCTCTCGGCCGAGGTCGTTCAGACCGAGGTAGGCGATGAACCCCGCGAGTCCGAGTGCGAGTGCGCCGTAGTAGCAGCGGACCTCGGTGCGGCCCGCCGGGCCGAGGGGCTTCATCTCGTACATCGCGACCGCCTCGGGTCGGATCAGGAACGTGAGTCCCGTCGCGAGGAAGTAGATGACCACGAGGACGACACCGATGTCGATGAGCATCGCAGCATGATGTCAGCTCGCGGTGACGATCATGATGACGCCGAACACCGCGAACAGGATCGACGAGCCGATGCGGGTCGCCCGCTCCGGGATGCGGGCACCGATCGCCCGACCGACGAGCACGCCGATGACGCCCGATGCGATGATGCCGATGGTCGCGCCGATCCAGACGAGCACGGGCGAACCCTGCGCGGCGAGGGTGGCGGTCGCCAACATGGTCTTGTCGCCGAGCTCGGCGACGAACATGGCCGAGGCGACCGTGAGCACGATCCGGCCGCCCGCAGCGGGTGACGCCAGCTCCTCGTCGTCATCGTCGTCGTCCTGGCCCGGGCGCAGCCCCCACAGCGCGAAGGCGAGGAAGAGGATGCCGCCGCCGATGCCGACCGCCCGTGTCGGTAGCGCCTCGCCGATCAGGCCACCGATCAACACCGACAGCAGGTTGGTGGCCATGTAGGCGAGGGCGACGCCGGTGAGCACCGGTGCGAGCCGATGCCGCGCCCCGAAACCGAGGGCGACCAGCTGCGTCTTGTCGCCGAGCTCGGCGAGGAAGACGATCCCCATCGCTGCGAAGAGTGAGTTCATCGTGGTGGTCCCGTTCTGTCATGTCTCCGGGACCGGGGGCACGCAGCCTTCGACCCGGACGTTGGTCCGTCGGTCGAAGGTCTCGCCCACCTGCGGCTGCAGGTCGAACGTCCGGGTGGTGGCACCAGTGTGTCGAACGTCCGTTGGGGGGCTACTCCCCTTCAGCCCCACCACCCTAGCCCCGACACGTCGCGGGACATTCCGCGGGGCCACCCCGTTAGGGTCGTTGCATGCACGTCGACCTCCCCACCTCCCGCGACATCGCCGCCCTGCTCGACACCGAAGGCACCAACTGCGTCAGCATCTACCTTCCGACCGAGCCGACCACCGAGGACGCCGACAAGGAGCGCATCGGCTGGAAGAACCTGACCAAGGAGGCCATCGAGGGCCTCGAGGCCAGGGGCGTCGAGAAGGACGAGCTCGAGAACTTCGAGATCCTGCTCGACGACCACCACGACGACGAGTGGGTGTGGGACCACCAGGCACGCACGCTGGCGCTGTTCACCGATGGCACCACGGTGCACTCGTACCACTTGGCGAACCACCTGGCCGAGACCGCCAAGGTCGCCGACCGGTTCTTCGTGAAGCCGCTGCTGCGCTCGGTCGCCTTCCCCCAGGCGTGCTTCGTGCTCGCACTCGCCGAGGGATCGGTCCGGGTCATCGAGCTCGGTGCCGACTACGGCCCCTACGAGGTCGAGATCCCCGACCTGCCGAAGGACGCGGCGTCGGCCGTCGGGAAGTCGAGCATCAACGACCGCACCGCGCAGGGACGGATCCAGGGCTCCGAGGGCAAGAAGGTCCGCATCCGCCAGTACGCGCTCAAGGTCGACCGCGCCGTGCGGCATGCGCTGCGAGGCATCGACCTGCCGATCATCCTCGCGGCGGCCGAACCGATCGCGAGCATCTACCGAGAGGTCAACACCTCACCGCAGCTCGCCGAGCAGGGCATCGACGGCAGCCCGGAGAAGGTCGGCGACCTCGACCTGGCGTCCGAGGCCCGCGCCACACTCGACCTGATCTACGCCGCACAGCTCGCGGACCTCCAGGAGCTCTTCTCGGTCCGCACCGGCGAGGGCCGCACGGCGACCGACACCTCGGACCTCGCCCGTGAGGCGACGCTCGGGTCGATCCACACCCTCTTCGTCGACATCGACCAGATCATCCGCGGCACGATCGACGACGCCGGCATGCTCGACCTGCAGGACGGCCCGCACAGCTACGACGTCATCGACAAGATCGCCCGCCGGGTGCTCGCAGCCGACGGTCGCGTGCTCGCCGTTCGGGCCGACGAAGTACCGGGTGGAGGTCCCGCGGCGGCGGTTCTCCGCTGGGCGTGAGTGAGGACAGCCCGGGTGGAGGTCCCGCGGCGGCGGTTCTCCGCTGGGCGTGACGACGTCGCTCAGTCTCAGGACGTGATGCTGCTGCGGCCGGAGCGGCGCGGCACGATCAGCAGCTCACCCGTGCGAGGATGCGGGATGACGTCGACCTCGCACTCGTAGACGTCGCCGATCAGCTGCTCGGTCATCACGGCCTCGGGCGGCCCGAGCGCGGCGACCCCGCCGCGCGACAGCACCATGACCCGATCCGCATACGCGGCTGCCAGACCGAGGTCGTGCAGGACGACGACGACGGCGTCGCCCCGTTCCGCCTGTCGGCGAGCGAGGTCGAGGACCTGTTCCTGGTGACGGATGTCGAGCGCTGCGGTCGGCTCATCCAGCAGCAGGATGGGTGACTGCTGGGCCAGCACACGTGCGAGTGCGGCCCTGGCGCGCTCGCCACCGGAGAGCGACATGAACACCCGCTCGGCGAACTGCAGCGAGTCGGTGTCGACCATCGAGTCGTAGACGACCTCGTCGTCGAGCTCCTCCTGGGGCAGACCGGCCCACGGTGCCCGTCCCATGCGCACGGCCTGCACGACGGTGAACGGGAACGAGATGCCGACCTGCTGCAGCAGCACCGCGCGGCGCATCGCCAGCTCGACGGTGCTCCACTCCGACAGCGGCTCGCCGTCGATCTCGACGGCGCCTCGCGATGGCGTGAGGTCGCCGGCGAGAACGGACAGCAGCGTCGACTTGCCGGCGCCGTTCGGTCCGACGAGGGCGAGCACCTCCCCCGAGCGGACCTCGACATCGACCCCGTCGAGCACGTTGAACGGCCCGAAGCCGACCGTCACGTCGCGGGCCGACATGACGACCGTCCCCGGCGCGGTGCGCTCGGGCACCCTGATCGGTCGACGGACCAGACCCTGGAGGCTCATCCCCAACCTCCGGCGTTGTTGCGCTCACGACGCAGCAGCCAGAAGAAGAACGGACCGCCGACGAGTGCGGTGAGCATGCCGATCGGCAGGTCCGCGTAGTCGACCGCGTTGCGGGCGACCAGGTCCGCCAGGACGAGCACGACGGCACCGCCGAGGATGCTCGCCGGGACGAGGGTCTTGTGCGCGGGTCCGATGATCATCCGCACGACGTGGGGCACGATCAGCCCGACGAAGGCGATGATGCCGGCGAACGCGACACCGGATGCGACGAGCAGCGCGACGAGCACGATCGTGATCAGCCGGAGCCGTTCGACGTTGACGCCGACGTGGCGGGCCGCCCGCTCACCGAGTGCGAGCAGGTCGAGCTTCTTGGAGAGGATCATGACCCCGATCAGTCCGAAGACGACGAGCGGCGTGATCACCCGGACCGCTTCCCAGCGTGCGCCGTTGAAGCTGCCGAGCTGCCAGAACACGATCTGCTCGCGGGCCTGGGTGTCGCCGAGGAAGACCGTGTAGGCGATGATCGCAGCAGTCACCGCGTTGACCGCGATGCCCATGAGCACGAGCGTCACGACCTCGGTCCTGCCCCCCGATCTGGACAGGCCGTAGATGAGCAGCGTCGTCACGAGCCCGGTGAAGAAGGCGACGAGCGGGATCGTGTAGCTGCCGATGAAGGCCCACTCGAAGACGATCACGAGACAGGCGCCGACCGCGGCGCCGCTCGACACTCCGATGACGGACGGCTCGGCGAGCGGGTTGCCGAAGACCGCCTGCAGCACCGCACCGGCGCCGCCGAGCGCGGCGCCGACGACGATCGCCATGACGACCCGGGGGAACCGCACGTTCCACAGCGCCGCCTCGCCGCGGGGGTGGCTCGGCATCGGCCCGATGTCGAGGCCCAGTTTGTGGAAGATCGATCCGAGCACCTCGTTCGGTGGCACGTGGAGCTGGCCGTTGCCCGCGGCGATCACCGCGATGACGACGAGGGCGACCGCGAGGCCGATGATCAGGACCGTGGCACGCCGCGCGTGCACGGGTGGCAGCACGGCGGTCGAGCGGAACGCCTCGGGCAGCTCGCGCCGTCCCGGGCCCTCGGCGTCCGGAGCGGCGCCGTCGCTCACCGTGGGGGCGCTCACTTCTCGGTCGAGGATGCGTCCGTGCCCGCTGCGCCGGTGCCGTAGATCGCCGTCGCCAGTGCGCGCAGGGTGTGGGGGAACTGCGGGCCGAAGCTCAGGACCTCGTAGTCGGTCATGTCGACGACGCAGCCGTTGACACCCGCCGTGGTGTCCGCGACACCCGGGACCTCGAGCAGGCCGTCGACGCCGCCCACCGACTCGAGCCCGTGGCTCATCATCAGGTAGAGCTCCGGCTCGGACTTCACGAGTCCCTCGGCGTTGATGGGCCGTGCGCCCTCGAGGCCGACCTCAGTGGCGACGTCCACGCCGCCCAGCGCCTCGATCAGGTCGTCCGCACCGGAGCCCTTGCCGAACCAGTAGTACACACCCGCAGTGCCACGCATGTAGAGGAACACCATGCGGATCTTCTCGTCGGGATCGTCGGGGATCATCTCGGCGACCTGGGCCTCGGCCTCGGCGACCTCGCCGTCGACGCGCTCGGCCAGCTCTGCGCCACGCTCGGGAACGCCGAGCACCTCGGCGACCGCTTCGATCTGCTCACCGATGACCTCGCGGTTGCGGGTGCCGTCCAGGGTGACCACCGGGATGCCGGCGTCCTTGAGCTGCAGCTGCACCTCGAGCGGGCCGATGCTGTAATCGGTGAGCACGACGCTCGGGTTGAGGTCGAGGATGGCCTCGGCGTTGAGCTCGTGGCCGTTGTGGGTCACCACGGGGAGATCGGACAGCTCGGGGATGCCGGTCGAGACGTCACGGCCGACGAGCAGGTCGCCGAGACCGAGCGCGTAGACGGTGGTGGCGAGCGTGCCGTAGGTGTCGAGCGCGAGCACGCGGGAGGAGTCGGTGACCTCGACCTGGTCGCCGGTGAAGTCGGTGATCGTGACCGGGAGCACCTGCTCGGGCTCGCCCTCCATCGGCTCGATCCACCCCTCGGACACGGCGGTCGTGGGGGTGCAGAACTCCTCGCCCATGACACCCTCGGCGGACGGCGCTGCGCCGGCCTCGGTCGTGTCGGTCGCCCCGTCGCTCCCCGAGCCACAGGCGGCGAGCGAGACGGCGAGCGCCGCGCACAGGAGCGGTCGGCGGAGCGTGCGGAGGGAGGTGAACATCGGGGGCCGTTCCTTGGTGGGAGTGTCCCGTGGCCGCGACGCGAGCGCCGCGGCCACGAGTGGTCGGGGGTGACCGCCGCCGGAGCGCCGGTCACCCCCTCGTGTCAGAGGCTCAGGGAGCCACGTTGTAGTTGACCGTCACCGGTGCGGTGACCTTGAGCGGGTCGCTGC
>JAFAFN010000027.1 GCA_023423475.1 Actinomycetes bacterium
CCGAAGTGCTCCGCACGCGAGATGCCGGCGATGTTGCCGAGCACGTCGAGGCGTCCGAACTCCGCGACGCACGCCTCGACCGCAGCGACGCACTCGTCGCGTTCGGTGATGCTGCCGGTCCGGGTGACGATGGTGCCGCCGCCCTCGATCGATGCGGACTCCTCGACGAGCGACGTGAGGCCCTCGGCGTTGATATCGACGGCGAAGACCTTGGCCCCCTCGGCACTCAGCTGCAGCGCGGTCGCGCGCCCGATCCCCGACGCAGCACCGGTGAGCAGGGCCACCTTGTCGTCGAATCGACCTGGAACTGAATACGTCATCGTCGGTACTCCCGGGGTGTGCGCGGATGGACCGCGATGGGTGTCGTCTAGTCTGCACGCTGGTTCCCGTCAAAGCTGACGGGTCGTCAGGTTGGTCTGACGCACAGATCCGGGGGACAACATGAGCGACACCACCGAGCAGAGCGATGCCGTGCAGTTCACGCTGGCGGACGTCAACGAGCTGGTCGCGGCAGCGGTGCCGGACCGAGAGGCGCTGATCTTCGGCGACCGACGCGTCACCTTCGAGCAGCTCGCCGAGCGCAGCCGGCGACTGGCGTCGTACCTGCACTCCCGCGGTCTCGGCTGCCACACCGAGCGCAGCGAGCTGGGTGCGCACGAGTCCGGCCAGGACCACGTCGGGCAGTACCTGTACAACGGCAACGAGTACATAGAGTCGATGCTCGGGTGCTTCAAGGCCCGAGTCGCACCGTTCAACGTGAAGTACCGCTACGTCGACGAGGAGCTCCGCTACCTGCTCCACAACTCGGCGGCCAAGGGCCTCGTCTACCACGCCCGCTTCGCGCCGACCCTCGCCCGGATCCTCGACGAGGTGCCCGAGCTGACCGTGCTGATCCAGGTCGCGGACGACTCCGGCGAAGCGCTGCTGCCCGGCGCCATCGACTACGAGGAGGCCATCGCGCTCGGCGACCCAGCCGGCCCTCCGGTCCAGGCGTCACCCGACGATCTCTACATCCTCTACACCGGCGGCACGACCGGCATGCCCAAGGGCGTGCTGTGGCGTCAGCACGACATCTTCATCAACGCCATGGGCGGCAAAGAGGTCGGCACGTGGATCGAGGTGCGCTCCGAGGAGGAGATCGCCGAGAAGGCCAAGGCCAACACGGGCTTCCGGCTGATGACGCTGCCGCCCCTCATGCACGGCGCGGCGCAGTGGGCCGGCTTCATGATGCTCAACGCCGGCTCGACGCTGATCATGCCGACGTCGCGCAACCTCGACCCGACCGAGGTCTGGCAGCTCATCGAGCGCGAGCAGGCGCAGTCGGTGACCGTGGTCGGCGACGCCATGGCCCGCCCGCTGCTCGAGGAGTACAAGGCGGGTGACTACGACGCCAGCTCGCTGTTCGTCGTCGGCAACGGCGGTGCGGCGCTCAGCGCTGCCATCAAGGAGGAGTACCTCGAGCTCCTGCCGAACCTGCTGATCAACGACGCGCTCGGCTCGTCCGAGACCGGGGCCCAGGCGTCGCACCTGTCGACCAAGGACGCCGTGCAGACCGGCAAGTTCAACCCCGGACCCGGTGCCACCGTGGTGAGCGAGTCGCTCGACGCGGTGCTCGAACCCGGACACGAGGGCATCGGCTGGCTGGCACAGACCGGCGCCGTGCCGCTCGGCTACCTCGGCGACGCCGAGAAGACCGCACGCACGTTCCCGACGATCGACGGGGTCCGCCACTCGGTGCCGGGCGACCGGGCGATCCGCAAGGACGACGGCGAGATCGACCTGCTCGGCCGCGACTCGCAGTGCATCAACTCCGGCGGCGAGAAGATCTTCGTCGAAGAGGTCGAGCAGGCGATCATCTCGCACCCCGACGTCGCCGACGTGCTCGTGACCGGCCGCCCGAGCGAGCGGTGGGGCAACGAGGTCGTCGCCGTGGTGCAGCTGAACGAGGGTGCCACCCCCGGTGAGCCCGAGCTCGAGGAGCACGCCGGCAACTCGGTGGCCCGCTACAAGCTGCCGAAGGGCTGGATCTTCGTCGACGAGGTCGTGCGCTCGCCGTCGGGCAAGGCCGATTACCGCTGGGCGAAGGAGCTCGCCGCCGGCAGCGTCGCCTGACGCACCCCACCTGCGCGTTCCGGACGCACGTCCCATCTGCGCGCCGGAACGTCGCTCGACCACGCTCCAGCGCGCAGATGGCGATCTGCGCGCTGGGTCGTCGCTCCATCGCTCCCCGACGCGCAGATCGCCGGGAACCGGGGTGCGGTCCCCGTCGACGGCCGACGAACCCGGGTGCACGATGCATCGCCGTGGGCCGATACGACGTCGCACTCCGAGCACTGCACGACCTGGCGGCAGGGCATCACGGCGTGGTCACCCACGACGAGGCGACGCAGGTCGGTCTCTCGCCTGCGGCGCTCCGGGCCGCGGTGCAGCGGGGCTCGTTCCGTCGAGCGCACCGCGGTGTCTACGTCGCGACCGCGGCGCCGCCGACATGGCGCCAGCGGGTGATGATCGCCGTGCGCACCGGGGACGGGCTCGCATCACACCGCTGTGCCGCCCGACTCCACCGCTGCGACGGCTGCGACGGCTGCGACGATGCACTGATCGAGGTCCTCGTGGGGCGGAACGGTCCGCGCTCGATCGACGGTGCGATCGTGCACCGCATCGTCGGGATCGAGACGATCCAGTCGCTGGACGTCGACGGGATCCCGACGACGTCGCTCGCTCGGACGATCGTCGACCTGGGTGCAGTGGTCGACGATGACGTCGTCGAGAAGGTGCTCGACGACGCCCTGCGCAGGGGGACGAACCTCCGGTGGGTCACCGAGACCCTGAGCGCCGCGATCCGCCCGGGCCCGACCGGCGTCGCCGCGCTGCAGCGGGTGCTGGCTCGACCCGACCGCTCGGGGCCACTTCCGGACTCGGCCTTCGAGCGACTGCTCGAGCGTGTCGCGGACGAGGCTGGCGTCGCAGCACCCCAGCGCCAGGTCGACGTACGAGACGAGCGAGGTCTCGTGGCCCGGGTCGACGCGGCGTGGCCCGAGCGGCGGCTCGGACTCGAGGCCGACTCCGAGTTGTGGCACTGGGGACCTCGCCGGGGACGACGGGCTCGCCTGCGCCACAACCGCCTCGCCGCGCTCGGCTGGAACATGCTCTACGCGTCCTGGCAGGACGTCGAGGATCCGACCGACCTGGTCGAGCAGCTGCGCTCCGCGCACGGACTGAGCTGAGATTCCCGGCGATCTGCGCGCCGCAGCGCTGCAGAGCGACACTCCGGCGCGCAGATCACCAACTGCGCGTGGGGCGGTCATCCCACGACGATCCGGCGCGCAGATCTCGCGCCGAACGCGCCGACTCCGGCGCAGAGGTCAGAAGGTCGGGTCGATCAGGTACTTCGGGTCGATCGGCGGGGGCACCGGACCCTTGGTCCAGTCGCCCGCGTCGGGCACGTCGACGTCGGTGACCGCCGCCATCAGCTGCCGGTAGAAGCGGTGGTCCCAGGCGGGCCGGTGCATGTTGACGTCGCCCAGCGGGTCGGCGAACAGGTCGGCCGGCAGGCCCATGCGCACCACCACGATGTCGAGGCTCGGCACCACGACGACCTGCTGGTTGAACATCCCGGTCAGCGCGAACGCGTCGGACGGCAGCGGACGCATCCAGCGGTGCTCGATGCGCTGCAGGCTGGGACCCGTGTCGTAGAAGTACTCGCCCCGGTTCGTCATCCAGAGGAACCCGTAGCCGGGGTTCGCCTCGGTGCCGGTACGACCCTCGGCGAAGTACGACTCGGCGATCAGCTCCTGGCCCCGCCAGCGACCCTGCTCGAGCATGAGCGAACCGATGCGACCGAACGAGCGAGGGCTCATCCGCAGCCAGGCGAAGCCCTGGGTGTGGCCGACGACGTCACGGTCCCAGTGCCACTCGCTGTCGGGGATGCCGATCGGTTCGAACAGCTCTCGCTGCGCGAACGCCTGGAAGTCCTCGCCCACGGCCGACTCGACGACCGCGGCGAGCGCCGTCACCGAGGTCTGCGCGTAGACGAACTTCGATCCCGGTGCCGACTCGAACGGTCGGCGCAGCAGGCGGGCGACCGAGTCCCCGGTGCCGGCGTCGTTGAGGTCGTTGGCCCAGGCGAAGCGCAACCCGGAGGTCTGGGTGAGCAGCTGGCGCACGGTGATCGCGCCGTGTGCTTCGTCGAGCCCGTCGAGGTACGAGCCGATCGGGTCGTCGATGCCGAGGTGACCGAGGGTGACCGCACGCCCGGTGACCAGCGCGACGACGCCCTTGGTCATGCTCCACGCCGGCAGGGCGACCCAGTCGGCCGACGGGTCGTTCGCACTGCGGGCGATCAGGCAGCCGTGGCGGTACACCCGCAGCGACTGCGCGCCACGGGAGGAGCCGTAGGCCATCGCCTCGGTCAACGCGTCGGCATCGAGACCGACCGCCGGCGGATCCGCCGCGTCGAACTGGGCGCCGCTCGCCGGCTGCGCGCACTCGGCGGGTTGCTGGACCGGGGGTCGGCCCGGGCCGCCGCCGCTCGATGGCGGGGTCACCCCGATCAGGGGTGGACGCGCGCACGCACCCGCCAACACCACCAGGGTGCACAGCGCCGCCACCAGTCCCGACCGTCGCGTCGTCGTCCTCATCTCCGCACCTCCGCGACCACTCGCCTTGATCGCCTCGGCGAAGCGTAGGACAGTCTCACCATGAGTCAGCCACTCGAGCACCAGCAGCTGGTCCGGCCCTTCGACGCCGACAACCACTACTACGAGGCACTCGACGCCTTCACCCGGCACCTCGATCCGTCGTGGGGACCACGAACGTTCCAGTGGGCCGAGATCAACGGGCGCCAATACAACGTGATCGGTGGCCGGGTCTCACGTGCAGTCGTCAACCCGACCTTCGACCCGGTCGCAAGTCCCGGGGTGCTCAAGGACTACTTCCGCGGCAACCCCAACGGTGACAACCCGCTCGAGCTGCTCAAGGCCCGGGACCGGATCAAGGACGAATACCGCGACCGGGACGCCCGCCTGGCCACGATGGACGACCACGGACTCGACAAGGTCTGGATGTTCCCGACCCTCGGCATGGTCTACGAGGAGGAGCTGCGCCACGACCCGGAGGCCGTCGCCGTGCTCTTCCGGGCGTTCAACCGGTGGGTCGAGGAGGACTGGGGGTTCCAGTACCAGGACCGCATCTTCGCGGCGCCGTACATCACCCTCGCCGATCTGGACTTCGCGATCAGCGAGCTCGAGTGGGCCCTCGACAAGGGCGCGCGCACCATCGTCATGCGCCCGGCCGCACCGACGACGCTGCTCGGTCAGCGAGCCCCGACCGACCCGCAGTTCGACCCGTTCTGGGCGCGGGTGAACGAGGCCGGCATCACCGTCGTGGTCCATGCGGGCGACTCGGGCTACTCGTCCAACGGGTACGCGACCGACGGGTTCACCTCGAACTTCTCCGGTGGGGTCCCCCAGCCGATCAAGATGCTGCAGCTCGAACGGCCGATCGAGGACTTCCTCGCGGCGCTCATCGCGGACCAGCTGTTCCACCGGTTCCCGAACCTGCGTGTCGCCTCGGTCGAGAACGGCTCCGGGTTCCTGCGCGGGCTGTTCCACCGTCTCGATGCGCTCGGGCACAAGATGGCCGGCTGGTTCCCCGAGGACCCGGTCGAGACGTTCCGCCGTCACATCTGGATCAATCCGTTCTGGGAGGACGACGTGCACGAGCTGCTCGAGCTCATGGGCCCGGAGCGGATCCTCTTCGGCTCGGACTGGCCGCACATCGAGGGCATGCCGCGCCCGCTCGACTACCTCGAGGAGCTCACCGGACTGGAGCAGAAGCACCTCGACCTGGTGATGCGCGACAACGTCGCGGAGCTGAACGAGCTCCGTCCGGCCTGATCCACGGTCGTCGGGCCCGGACCAGGCCCGGCCACCTAGCGTGTCGAGGCATGACCGACCGCTCCAGCCTGGCAACGCGCGCTGCGACCCGTCTGCTCGCGCTCCCCGACGGTGTCATCGACCGCGTCGTCGGCGCACCGCCGATCGTGCGCGACGGACGTGTGCTGAACCGTCGGGTGCAGGCGCTCATCTCGCTCTCGGAGCGACTCGGCATGGACACGGCGCCGGATGCGACCGCCGAGGAGCGTCGTGAGGGTCTGGTGCGAGCGGCACGCCTCGGCATGCCGCACCGGCTGGGCATCTACGTGACCGACCGGCAGGTGCCCGGTCCCGCCGGGTTCATCCCGCTGCGGATCTACCGCCGCTTCGGTCTGCCCGAGAGCTCACCTGCGATCGTCTACCTGCACGGCGGCGGCTGGTGTGCAGGTGACCTCGACACCCACGACGGCACCTGCCGGCTGCTCGCCGACGCGAGCGAGTGCGTCGTGATCTCCGTGGACTACCGGCTCGCCCCCGAGCACCCGTTCCCCGCCGCGGTCGACGACGCCGTCGCCGCCTACCGCTGGGTGCACGACCACGCCGTCGAGCTCTCGATCGAACCCGGCAGGGTGGGTGTGATGGGCGACAGCGCGGGCGGCAACCTGGCAGCGGTCATCGCACAGGTCACCCGTGACACCGACGTGCCGGCGCCGGTCGCGCAGTGCCTGATCTACCCCTCGACCGATGCCCGCATGCGCGAGCCGTCGCACCGCACCTTCGCCGAGGGCTTCTTCCTCTCGAAGGCCTCGATGGAGTGGTACCGCGAGCAGTACCTGCCCGACACCGCGGACTGGGACTCGCCGCTCGCGTCACCCATCGAGCAGGCCGACCTGAGCGGCGTCGCGCCGGCGATCGTCGTCACCGCGGGCTTCGATCCGCTGCGCGACGAGGGCCGGCGCTACGCGGACCGACTCGCGGATGCGGGGGTCCCGGTGCGGTACCGCTGCTACGACGACATGGTGCACGGCTTCTTCGGCATGGGCGTGCTGCCCGACGGCCTCGAGATCGCGACCGAGATCTCCTTCGGCATGGGTGAGCTCATGCACGACGTGCCCTGAGCTGCTCCGCCGGACGGATCCGTCCAGGATCGGCAGGCGTCTCAGCCGCGTTCGGCGGTGATCTCGGCGGCGCCGGCGCGGCGCTGCACCCAGGCACTCAGCGTCGGGGCGACCGTCGCGACCGTGGCGGCCAGGCGCAGCTCGACCGGCGCGACGA